>NZ_JBLQTQ010000002.1:0-120683 GCF_048684955.1 Enterobacter sp. BNK-16
CTTTCGAAGCGGTTTACGGGGCGTCAAAGGCTTTCGTAAACTCCTTCTTTTACGCTATACGTAACGAGCTGATGGGTAGCGGTGTATCAATGACGCTTCTGATGCCTGGGGCAACGGAGACCAATTTCTTCAAAAATGCAGGACAGGCCAGCACGACCGTAGGTTCGATGAAAAAGGACGATCCGAAAGAAGTGGCAAAACGTGCCTGGTATGCCCTGATGACAGGACATGAATTTGTCTATGGTAGTGAGTATGCCGAGTATGAGGGCGAGGTGATGAACAGAATGATGAGTGAGTCACACAAGGCTCAGCGTCACCGCATCATTTCTGAACCCGATTCTGCCACGAAAAAGTAAATCCGCACGGCGCCGGGCATCAGCCCGGCGCCTCTTTCAACAGCATAAATACAATGCCAAAAGCATGGTTGCTGACGGCCTCATTTCATCTTTTAGGCAACCTGCCCCAGAGCAGGCTACCGATGACACATCAGCTTTTCATCCAGCGTTCAAAAGCCGTCTTCCAGTCAGGATGCCAGCGCGACAGGGCCGGGCGGTTGTCCAGCATATCCTGGGCGGCCCAGAGGATACGCTTAGCATCCATCTCGCTGGTAACGGCGTTATCAGGGCAGATGACGTAGAAGTCACCCCGCTCAAAGCGCGGGAGGAAATAATCAATAACCTGCGCAGCCGTCCACGCTTCATCGGGCTTGTTACCGCTGCGCTCGTTCATGCCAGGATCGTTCATATCGGTCCAGGTATAGCCTGGCACCAGAAGATGAGCGGTGAGCCTTGTGCCGGTTTCCTTCACAAGCTTATGAGACAGCTGCTCCGTCAGCACCTTTACGGCTGCCTTTGAGGCGTTATAGGCTGCGAACCCTGGTGGGGTCGTAATACCTTCCTTCGAGCCCAGGTTAACGATCGCACCCTTCTCATCCATTTTTAACATTTCTGGCAGAAAAATATGCTGTGTGGCAACCATGGACAGCAGGTTTACCTCCATCTGCTGTCGCCAGAGAGTTGGTGAATCACAGGCGCCGGCAGCTATTTTCACGCCGGCATTGTTAAACAGCAGATTTACTTTCCCCCAGGCGCTGTAAACGGTGTACTTGAGCTGTTGGAGATCTTCATCACGGGTAATGTCGCCAGTGACCAGCAGCGTTTCAGCCTCCAGTTCGCCGGCCAGCTGCTCGAGCGCCTGTCTGTTCCGGTCAAAAAGACAAAGCTTCATGCCCTTTCGTGCCAGCTCCCTTGCCGCCGCAGCGCCAATCCCTCTCGCCGCGCCGGTTATTACGGCAACGTTACCTGTCCTGATGACTTTATCGTTCATGATTTACTCCCGTCAGTAATGCGTACCGATAAGAACATAAGAAGAAGTGCTAACAGGGAAAAAGCAGCCCCAACCCATCCCGTAGAGATCCAGCTTCCTCCCGAAGCGATAACGAAACCGCCAGCAGCTGCGCCAAGTGCATTGGAAATATTAAACGCGCTGTGCGTCAGGGATGACGCCAGAGTCTGTGCCTCACCGGCAATGTTCATCATATGGGCCTGAAGCGCCGGCACGAGCGAAAATCCGCACCCGAGCATAAACAGCACGATGAGAACCGGGGTCTGCAGTGTGCCCGTAAGGGAAAACAGGCCCAGAAAGACGATGTTCCAGGCGATGATGCCAAATATGGATGGGATCAGCACAATGTCCGCCAGCCTGCCACCGATAATGTTGCCGGCAACCATGCCCGCCCCCCAGAGAACCAGGATCCATGGCACGGCTGAGGTTGAAAACCCGGCAGCTTTCGTCAGCGCCGGGGTGATAAAGCTGTACACGGCAAACATGCCCGCAAAGCTGACTGAAGCGACGGCAAACGTCATCAGGATCTGTGGGCTCTTCAGCGCGCCAAGTTCCTTGAGCGGTGAAGCGGACCTGTCGGCCGCCACGGATGGAACAAAAAGCATAACCATTATGGACGTCAGCACCAGGCCCGCTGCCACCATCCAGAAAGAGATCCTCCAGCCCAGCGTCTGGCCCGCCCATGTGACAAGCGGAACGCCGGCAACGTTCGCTACGGCCAGTCCCAGCATTACGTAACCGATATACCGGGCTTTGTGCTGTGGCGAGACCATTGAAGCCGCCACGAGCGCGGAAACGCCGTACCAGGCGCCATGAGGCATACCAGAAATAAAGCGGGCTGCGAACATGGAGTTATAGCCCATGGCCAGAGCGCTCAGGGCATAGCCTGCAAGTGTAATAATTAACAATATCAGCAGAAGGTTTTTACGGGCCTGGCGCGCGCAAAGTACCGCGATCGCAGGGGCACCGACCACAACGCCTGCAGCATAGGCACTGATATAGCCTCCCGCGGCAGGGATTGAAACGCCGGTTCCCCGCGCAAGATCCGGCAGGAGGCTCATGGGCGCAAACTCGCCCGTTCCGATGCACAATCCGCCCGCGCCCAGCGCAAGCATGGCCGGAAAAAGACCCACAGGCGGATGAATACGTTCATCCTGCCGTGAAAGCGTTTGTTCAGACATTGACTATAATTCCTGATCCCGTTCACTGCCGGCTGCAAAAAAGAAGAACCGCTATCTGTCGGGTAACGGCTCTCAGCTATGTGCAGCTTATGAGTCACAACGTTCCGGAAAGAACGGCAACAGGCAGTGGTATATTGAACTGAAATAAACTATAAACGCCTCCTTTCGGTTATTGATGAATCAGATAGTCAGTAACGATGAGTATTATTCAACAATTCTATTGCTGGTTTCGCCATGCAGTGTGATAAGCGTTATTTCTGCAGGTTTCCCAAGCCGGAAGGGAAAACCGTTCCATATGCCGGAACCGTTGCTGACGTAAAGCTTCAGGGTCCCTGTTTCGTAGAGCCCGGATACAAAACCGTTATTAGCCGATGCGACCAGCCTGTCCAGACCAGCAATCATACCGCCGTGAGTATGTCCGGAAAGCTGAAGGCTAACTCCGCTTTCTGCGGCCTCGTCAGCATTTTCAGGCCTGTGGTCAAGAAGGATGACTGTTTCACCCGGGCGGGAAAATTTCAGGGCCAGGGACAGATCAGGACCCGGCAGGCCGTATGATGGCGCAACGGCATCCGTCACGCCCGACAGATACAGCGAGTCGCTGCCACGGTTTATACGGTAACCGGCATTATTAAGAAAATGCAGGCCCAGTTTTTCAAAGGTCTGGATCCAGTTTTCAGCGCCGAAGTAATATTCATGATTGCCCGTTACGGCAAAAACGCCGTCCTCAGCCCGCAACTTTCCAAGCGGCTCAATGTCGGAGAAACGCGCTTCTGGCCAGCCATCAATCATATCCCCGGTAACCACAATCATATTCGCATCGAGCTCACGGGTGCGGGTAACAACATCCTGTATCCAGCTTCGCGGCAGCAGTCTGCTGGCGTGCAAATCCGTCAGTTGAACTATCCGGTAACCTTCAAAACGGGGGGACAGGCTCCTGAGCGTGACGTCTATCTTTTTCACTTCAGGAACCGCTGTACCATTTTTCAGGGCCAGCGCTGTAAGCATGGCCGCCAGAACAGGCAGGATAAACCAGAAAGCCGTATGCCATTTCATCCGGCGTCCTGATACCAGTCGGTGTAATATCCAGAATAGGTCACGCAGTACTAACAGGACTGCCATAAAAACGGTCATACCGAAAAGCCCGGTAGTAAGCAGCAGCAACGGTTTTGGTATCTCGGGAGAAAACATATTCCCCGTAAATAATTTCGTGAGCAGATGAAACTCGCAGGCCACAATCATTGTGCCTGCGACGGCTATTTTTACCGAAACCGGGGCGGGAAGCGGCCTGATAAAACGAAACAGCACGTAAAGCGCTGGAATGAGGGTCCAGATATGAAACACGCGGAAATCTCCCGGGAATGAAAAACTGTTAGTTTGCCGTGGCAGCGGGTTGCAACGTTTTGTTGAATGAATCTAAACTTACCATCCTTCAGGAACGATTTAATGCAATGTCATTTGACATTGCATTGAATTTTAATCAACGGTTTAACGCCATGTCCTCCAGACTGTCTACAACGCTCACCCGAAGCGATCTTGCTGAGCTCAACGCATTTCTTATCACTGAGAAAAGGCGCAGTTTTACCAGGGCCGCCATAGAACTGGGGATCACCACCTCTGCGCTGAGCCATACAATACGCAATCTCGAGACGCGCCTGGGTGTCAGGTTGTTGAACAGAACAAGCCGTACGGTCTCTCCGACCGAAGCGGGCGCAAGCCTTGCTCTGCGTCTTGAAACAGGCTTTAAAGAAATAGGCGACGCGCTTGAGGAAATTAACCGCATGCGCGATCGGCCCGTTGGAAAGCTCAGGCTTAATGTGCTGAGTGACGGAGCACGCCTCATCATGGCGCGACATCTTCCGCGCTTTATCAGCAAATACCCTGAAGTGGAACTCGAAATCAGCGTTGATGACAGAATGGTCGATATCGTCCAGGAAGGATTTGATGCCGGGATACGCTTTGGCGGAACCGTTCCTGAAGATCTCGTTGCAGTCCGACTGGGGGGAGAGCTCAGATGGGTGGCGGTGGCATCGCCACGCTATCTTTATCAGCATACCCCACCTGCCGTGCCTGAGGATCTGCGCCTGCATGACTGCATTCAGCTGCGAACCGGGCAGGGCGTCATCTACAAATGGGAATTCCGTAAAGGAGAAGACTATCGCGTAGTTGACGTCAGGGGGCAGCTCTGTGTGAGCGAAACGGCGCTGGCAATTGAAATGGCATTAGCTGGCGTGGGTATTGCTTACTGCCTCGAAGACCGGGTGCGTGATGATATTCGTGAAGGCAGACTCAGGATTGTTCTTCCGGAATGGGCTCCTCTGGAAGAGCCGATGTATCTGTACTATCCAGGTCACAGACAAGTTCCCCAGGGATTAAAGGAACTCATCGAAATTCTGAGAGAAGAAATAGAACTAACACACGCAGTTTCAGCCTGAATCAGACTCAGGGATCCGCAAATCACCTGAGCCTGGTGTTCATAACCTGTTAGGGATGTTTTTGGAGCATTTCCTTAAGGTTATGACGTGAGGTCGTAATGATAGTCCAGGGATCTTTTGGCGCGTCATGCTCAACAATATACCACTCAACCCCACTGCTTCTCCCCGCACTGATGATTGAGCGCCATTCCAGCAAACCTTCACCTGCCGGAGTGAAATTCATTTCGTCATCACGAATCCCGATAGCAGCGTTATCTTTTGCATGAATCGCATAGACGCGTCCTGAATATCTTGCAATTATTGACGCAGGATCCTGTCCTCCACGTGCAGCCCATGCCACATCAAGCTCAAGGCTAAGATTATTTTTATGGGTGTGCTTCATAATCAAATCCAGGGCTGTTACATCATCATACTTCTTCATCTCAAAGTTATGATTATGGTAAGACAACGACATTCCTTCATTTCTTAACGCCTCCCCCATACGATCAAGCCTCCTGGCATAATCTATCCATCCCTGTTTTGTCGTAGGTCGTTCATTAACCTCAATCCATGGGACAACGAGGTGAGAGTTTCCTATGCCTTTGTTAAACGCAACAATTTTTTCGCGCTCGTTCTCAAGAGCTGATAGCTGTACATGCGATGCAATAACGTTAAGCTGATATTTTTTTAACGTTTCCTGCATTGTCGGTAAATCCAGGTGATGATCACCGACAAGTTCGACATGTGAAAATCCCGCTTTTTTAGCCATGGCAAACTGCGCATCGGTATCACCAACATTTCTAAGCGTGTACATCTGAATAGCAATATCGTCCTGCGCTTCGGTACGGGCATACCCCACCATACTTGCCATCATAAGGACACCACAAAAAATCGAGTTTTTAATCATTATCGTTCTCATCAAAAAGTAATCGATTACAAAATATAATTTGGCAGATTTTTAATACAACAAGCATCCATAAAAATGTGAACTAAATCACTGAAAGAAATTTTCCCTGATAATCAGTAAAAGTTAATTTATTTAACATTTTTGTTAAATATCTATCAGCAGCAGTAATCCAGCTCCATTACAGAGGTCGCTGAATATACAGGTCGGCTATGGGGTTGATGTCTCTAATTTGGGGTATCACCTCGCCCATTAACCATTAGGGTTCGTGCTTAACGTCCGTTCCTGGCACAAAGCGGACATCAGTATTTAAAAATGGAAAACCACGACTTAATGATGTATAGCGTTTGCTATACGTGATGGTTATGCTATGCTTGTAAAGCAAATGCTATACAGAGGTGTCTTATGAAATCAGATGTTCAACTTAATCTTAGAGCCAAGGAATCACAACGGGCACTCATTGATGCTGCTGCGGAAATTCTTCACAAATCACGAACAGACTTCATTCTGGAAATGGCCTGTCAGGCCGCCGAGAATGTGATCCTCGATCGTCGGGTCTTTAATTTTAACGATGAACAATATGCAGAGTTCATCGACATGCTTGATGCCCCTGTAGCAGATGACCCTGCCATAGATAAACTCCTGGCAAGGAAACCTCAGTGGGACGTGTAACAGCACCAGAACCTTTATCCAGCTTTCATCAGGTGGCAGAGTTCGTTTGCGGTGAAACTGTTCTGGATGACTGGTTAAAGCAGAAAGGCCTCAAAAACCAGGCTCTCGGAGCGGCCAGAACGTTTGTAGTGTGTAAGAAAGACACAAAGCAAGTAGCCGGTTTTTACTCTCTGGCCACCGGGAGCGTCAACCATACAGAAGCGACAGGCAATCTTCGGCGTAACATGCCAGATCCCATCCCTGTCATCATACTTGCCCGTCTTGCAGTCGATCTCTCTTTTCGCGGAAAAGGGCTTGGTGCTGATTTACTTCATGATGCAGTGCTTCGTTGCTATCGGGTTGCCGAGAATATTGGTGTACGTGCAATTATGGTTCACGCACTCACCGAAGAAGCTAACAATTTCTACATTCACCATGGTTTCAAGCCATCACAAACTCAGCAACGGACATTATTCCTTAAACTGCCTCAATAAACGCGAAGACTATTACGATCAAACTGATACGAGCGAGGATCGGATGGTGCGTCTAATGTTAATTCAGTAGAAACGCTTCACGAAAGAAGATGACGAACAGTTATTGATGAGACTGTAAGGCGAAAGGAAGGAAGCGGCGGTATGGATAATTCGGTTACGGAATAGTTTATTTAGTGTTAGCAGAAAATAAAAAAGAGCCCATATATTAAATGGACTCTTTCTCTGATGCCTCGGTTAATCTGTCCAACTTTTTGGGGTCAGTACACCACGAGGCCCACTGAATGTCTAGTCAACACCAGTATGGCCTCTTACCGTGCAATTTGCAAGGAGGAGTAAACCATGAAACTGCCGCGAAACGCCCTTATCTGGTGCGTATTAATCGTGTGTATAACGCTCTTAATATTCACATGCCTGACCCGGAACCGCTTATGCGAACTCCGGCTAAAGGACGGGGACAGGGAGGTCGCGGCAAGCCTGGCTTACGAATCCAACGGTAAGTAGCAACCTGGAGGCGGGGGAAACCCCGCCTTTTCAGGAGCTGAGTTGGCCTGATATGCCTGAAGCGCCTTTATGAAGGGGTTGCCGGTTCGCCGGTAGCCCCTTTTTCCTTCCCGACGCGACCGCACGCCTGAACCTCCGGGAAGGGCTGTTCCCATTCGGGGAACGGGGGAAGGGGGACGCGCCTCCGGCGCTGCCCCTCTGCTCCCTCTGACTGATCCTCCCTCCTGCCTGATTTTGTTGAATTCGTAACTCCGTGAGCTATCTGCTCATACCTGGCTTCAGCCTGGTGTGCCCGATTTTCTTTATCCCTGGCGTCATATCCTGCGTCCTGACGGTTAACTTTCTCAGCTGCAGCTGCATGGCCATACCCCGAAAACAGGGCAGGGCGATGGCCCCCTTCTGCTCCCGGCCAGCGCTGCTGTCCGGTCGTCGAGCCCCACTCCGCCAGGGCGGCCGCTGCGCACCCGCCAGGCTCCGCCGAACCCCTGCGGGTTTCGGGCCATACGGCTAGGGTCTGATGGCAAAGGTCAAAGGCTGCGGCTTCTCCGGCCGTGCCGTCCGGAACGCCTTCACCGCGCCGGCTGATGCCGTCGCTTTAATGGCGCCACGCCGTTCCGACGTGTCGGGTGTGTGCATCCTGTTCCCCCGGTGAAGCCTCCCCGTGAGCCCTCACGCGGAGGGCTTGTCGTAGCACCGTCGGGTCGTCATCCAAGGGGTGAAATGCACTCCGCCAAAACTTTTTGCGTGCCGCAAAAACTTTAGTCTCCGCCCCTTTCCTTCCTCCCTTCGCCGTTGCTCCTTTGCCCTTTGCCGCGAGAGAACTCACCAGGGAGATGGCCAGCCATCACCACAGGAGAAAACCAGGATGCACACACGAAACGTCAACGTCAAAACCGCCGCTCAAGAATCTTCCAGAAAGATGGGGGGAAAAACCGTGTCGTACACGATCCTCGTCGCTGAGACGAAAAAAAACTCAGAAGAGGAATCGGACGTTCTGGAGTTCAGCAGCCTTGCTGAGCTGAAGAAACTGCGCAGACGCTGCCCAGAAACGATGCGCTGCACCTATTTCTACGCCCTCAGCAGCGGCGTCGATAAACAGTTACGCCATATCCATGTGGCAGAAGCTGACCACTTCAAACAGTTTGTGCGCCTGATCGAGCGCGCAGGTATCGACATTTAAACACGGTTCACCCCGTGCGGCTGCCGCCGCACGGAACCTCATCAGACAGGAGCCAGAAACATGAACGTTAATACTCCAACCGCTACACCAATGGCCTTTTTCGTTCCGTCTCATAACGCCGTTTATGACCGCGCAACCCAGCTGGAAGGGCAGTGGGTGACTCAGCGTGAAGCGATAACGCTGGAATCCCTGCGCCGTCTCTATCCGGATGCGGAGCTGATCCCCGCGACTCTGGTACAGGAAAAGCAGAATGACGGCTATCGCCGTCCCTGGGTGGAAATCACCGAGGCCCGGTACATCGGCCAGCTGGAAACGCTGCCGCCAATGGACTGGTGCAGAGGGTATGGCGGGGAGTCGTTCAAATCGATGGAGTTTACGGGCGGGGATGTGACCGCGATTTTCGTCCGGTATGGCGCGCGTTTCTTTGAGTGCCATGACCTGCACACCCGCCATCACCGGGAGCTGATTGGGGTCGTGATCGCCCGTTTCTGTCTCGATGCACCGCTGAATTCAGCGCATTAAAAAAGCAGGGTTGCCCCTGCTTTCTCAACGCCGGGTAGCCGCAGCAACGGTGAACCGGCAATCACAACCAAAGTAAGGAGATTGATCGTGAAATTTGACCCGCAAACTGTTGCACAGGCGAAGGCATTTGTAAATGCCCTCCGCGCCGGAAAACGCGCACGAGTACCCGCGCTGCGTTTCTCACAGTGGCAGCCGTTCCTGTCCGTGGTAAATGCCGAAACGGGCTACGCCGCCGATGCTGACTGTGGTCTGGCTGTCAGCGTCTACCCGGCGCTTGGACTGGCTTAACAGGAGACGGCCGCCCGCGGGCGGCCGGTAAGGAGAAACCATGTCACAACTGAGTTTTGAATCCCTGTTCCTGTCTGAGCAGGCAGAGGCGCTGACGCGGGCTTCTGCTCCTGCCCGAATGTTGTCGCCAGCTGAGGCGCGTAGAGAGTTCGCCAGTGTCTTCCGTCAGACTGCGAAACATATGCGCCGTTCCGAAGTGTTCCGCGACTTTATCCAGCTTGCTGCCAGCCAGCTGGATGTGGCTCGGGTGCGCACGCCAGAGGGTATGGAAAGTAACTATCTGATCTGCAAACGTTATGAACCGTCCGATTTAGACGCCATGAACCAGCTGTTCTGCCTGTTGGTGGAGGGGCTGGCGGGTGAAATACATGATTTCCTCGGCGCTCTGTATATGGAGCAGGAGCTGGGCGCGGACGAAATGGGGCAGTATTTCTCTCCGTCCTCCATCTCCCGCCTGATGGCCGGATTACTCATGCCCGGCGCTCAGGAGACGATAAATCGTGAGGGTTGGATGATGCTCGATGAGCCTGCCTGTGGTAGCGCCGGTATGGTCATTGCCTTTGCATACTGGATGACTGAAGCGGGATATAACCCGTCAGAACAGCTGTATGCCACCTGCACAGATATCGATCCGATGGTAGCTGATATGGCCTTTATCCAGCTGTCACTGCTGGGTATCCCTGCGAAAGTCGTGACCGGTAATACGCTGACCCTGAAAGCAAATCACGTGCGTTATACCCCCGTTTATTACTTCAATGACTGGCAGGGACGTCTGGAGTTCCGCAGCCGTTTCGAAGCTATGAAAAACTTTCTGGCCACCGTGGCCGCCAGACTGACAGAGCGGCAGGGCAGACCTGCCGCAGGGAGAGAGAAAATGACAAGCAACACACTAAACGCTGTTCCGGCGACCGTGCTGGAGACGCTGGCAGAACGCCTGAAAGACCAGCCTGAACCGCTAAAAATTCGCAGCAACGATGATCACGCCGCGCTGGCTGCTGATGTGCTCTGGAACTTCGCCCGTAAAACCGGGCTGAATAGGGAAAGCGAAAGCGTGCAAACCGTCATCACGGATTTTCTGGCCAATCTTCTGCACCTGTGCGAACAGTGCGATCCGGACGGGGCGGGTATCGATGGATTTAATGCCCTGCTGAATATGGCCGTGATGCATTATGAGCAGGAAAATGGGGGTGACAGCGAAGAACCAGTTTGATCGGGAGTCTGTGCCCTGGTGCATGCCATCAGGGCAACCGCACAAACCCTTTTTCCCCTTCGGGGAAACGGGGAGGGCGAAAGCGCCTCCGGCGCTCCTGCTTTTCCCCGTTGCCGTGTTTCTCTCCTTGCCTGTAATCATAACCGTCGTCCTGCTGGTTAACTTGCTCAGCTGAAGCTCCGTGGCCATACCCCGAAAACAGGGCAGGGCGATGGCCCCCTTCGGCTCCCGGCCAGCGCTGCTGTCCGGTCGTCGAGCCCCACTCCGCCAGGGCGGCCGCTGCGCACCCGCCAGGCTCCGCCGAACCCCTGCGGGTTTCGGGCCATACGGCTAGGGTCTGATGGCAAAGGTCAAAGGCTGCGGCTTCTCCGGCCGTGCCGTCCGGAACGCCTTCACCGCGCCGGCTGATGCCGTCGCTTTAATGGCGCCACGCCGTTCCGACGTGTCGGGTGTGTGCATCCTGTTCCCCCGGTGAAGCCATCCCCCGTGCGTCCTCACGCGGAGGGCTGGTCGTAGCACCGTCGGGTCGTCATCCGAAGGGTGAAATGCACTCCGCCAAAACTTTTTGCGTGCCGCAAAAACTTTAGTCTCCGCCCTTCTCCTGCCGCCCTGCCGTTGCTCTTTTGCCCTTTGCCGCGAGAGAACTCACCAGGGAGATGGACACCATCACCACAGGAGAAAACCAGGATGCACACACGAAACGTCAACGTCAAAACCGCCGCTCAAGAATCTACCGGAAGATGTGATTCAAACCTCACCACGTCCCAGTTCACGGATCTGTTTTGCTGGGTCCTGGCAGCATCGGAAGGGGAGCCACAACCGGTAATTTTTACGCCGCCAGAGAATGCCACTGAGCTGACGTTAATTAATGACGAATGCCCGGATTATATCTCTGTCTGGGTTTTAGATGGTCGCCCGGTGGCAGCTGCAATGCCGCTGGATAATTTTCACCGCGTTATTCCTTCATCACTAACTAAATAATCAGGAGTAAATAAAAATGGTCAGTTTCGCAAGCCGCTATCGTATGCCTACCTCGATCCGCAAAGACCGTCCGCTGACGAATGAGGAATTACAGCTCATCGTTCCAAGCGCGTTCTCATCGGATAAACACGATTCACGCTCTGAACGTTATACATATATCCCGACCATAAACATTCTTGACCGTTTACGTGATGAAGGGTTTCAGCCGTATTATGCAGCGCAGTCACGCACACGTGACCAGGATAAACGCGAATTTACAAAACATATGCTTCGCCTGCGTCGTCATGACCAGATTAACGGGAAAGAAGTACCGGAAATTATTCTGCTGAATAGCCATGATGGTTCAAGCAGCTATAAAATGATCCCCGGTATGTTCCGTCAGGTTTGCAGTAATGGTCTGGTTGCATGGAAGGATTTTGGTGAAATCCGCGTACCCCACAAAGGGGATATTGTCGGGCAGGTTATTGAAGGCGCTTACACAGTGCTGAAAACATTTGACGCGGTTGATGAAAATATTGACCTCATGAAAAGCATTCAGCTTACTTTGCCTGAGCAGCGACTTTTTGGTGCGACCGCCCTGGAACTTAAGTATGATGGAAAACCAGCGCCGATTACACCGGAGCAAATTATTAACCCCCGCCGGGTACTCGACAGAGGCCAGGATTTATGGACCACGTTTAACGTGGTGCAGGAAAATGTGATCCGTGGGGGGATTCGTGGCAGAACGCAAAAAGGGAAGTTGACCAGAACGCGGGAAGTCACCGGAATTGATGGTGACATCAAATTAAATCAGGTTCTATGGAAAATGGCTGAGGAGTTTGCAAAACTGAAGGCCTGAAAATTAAGCCGCTCAACAGAGCGGCTTTTTACTGTCCGCTATGTAACGAGGCCGTATCCGCAATTTTAATCTCATGCTCCTTTCCTACAGCTGGCGCCAGACGTTCAGAAAGTAACTTTTTTCTTGCCAGCAATACGCGATATATATTTTTGATATCCTGAGCATAGGCCTTGCGCTTCGCGATGAGCTTTTTGCTCGGCCCCGTATTATACATCCCCACACTGTCCCAGTTTTTTCCGTATGACCTGAAGTTGTGCGCCAGTACCCATGCCCCCGTATAAACGCAGATGCATGGATCATTCAACAGGCGCTCACGGGTAATATTGAAGTTTTTAAGTTTACCGTAATGAGAGCTGTTTACCTGCATACCACAGACATCTTCTGTCCCATTCCTGTTTGATCCATTTATCGCATCCGGTACCAGATGGCTCTCTTTAATCGAAATTGACATAAGCAGCAGTGGATCAATTTGATAATCTTTCCCGGCCTGATCAAAGCACATTTGTGGAGCTGCGCCAGCAGACATGGAAAGGGTCAGTAATGCCGCAGGCAGTATCGATATTTTCATGGTTTGGCCTTTTAACGAAATACACGGACTCTGGAGAGTCGCCTTAAAAAATACCCCGGCGGATCGTCGTAATCAAGTTAATTCACTACAAACGCGCGTGAGCGCTCTCCTGAGGGGATATAACACCTGTCCGAAATAAACATGTCAGAGCAGTAGACGGTATTAACATGCCGCTCTTTACTAACCCCTTAAAACATCACACCCCACGCAAGACTTCGTCTTGCAGATTTTTTCTTTAAATTCAGTGGCATGATGTGTGTTTTATTTCGTAATTTTTGAGTATGTGCGATTAAGGTGTGTGGACTAACACACATTGCAGTGCTTAATCAGGCACTGCAATGTGTGCTAATACAGCACTCTGAAGTGTGGGGATTGTGTGTATTCAATTAATAGAGTAAGTTAAAAGCAGATAGTGCCTGAACCACACACATCATAGTGCCTAATGCACACACACCGTAGTGCCTGATTAGCACACATATTTAGGGATGAGTCATATATAAAATCAGTTGGTTACCAGAACCCTGCACCACGGATAGCTGTTAAAGTTCGCCATTGCAGTGCCGCATCAGGCACTGCATTAGAACATCGAGAAACTATTATGCCAAGAAAGAACATTTACTTTAAAGACAAAATTGACCGCGAAATACATGATATTCTTGAAATAGAGCTACAGAAAGGGGCCACCTCTTCTGAGATGAACTACTCTTCGATAGTCAACGAATTAGTACGCCTTGGGCTAATGGTTTACAAATCGAAAGAAGAAGGAAGCTCATTTGACCTGGATGGTTTTAGGCGCGACCTTATAAAGAAAGTCTCCGGGTCACGAGAAGGTATTATGATTCTGACTGCCCTTGTCTCTGACATCTTCGTTACACTCAAAGGTCCCGACTCTGGCGTGAAACTGGAAGAGCTCATAAACACCAACATCAGTGCAATTAACGATGCGGAAGATAAAGCCGAAAAAGACCACTTCCTGGCAGGGTAAAATAACTTCTTTGGCCGGAACACTCCGGCCAGAATCGATCACTGAGACGGCTTTTCATCCCAGGGAAGGTCACTTTTCTCCACCTCCCTTATTTTCTCCTTCAGGAACACCTCGAACTCCATACAAAGAACTTTAAGTGCCTGCGCATCCTCGTTCTGGTCAAGTAACCTTTCCGTGAAATAACCCAGCGTATTCATCAGGCGGGTGAGCATTTCGTCATTCAGACTACGGTTATGCACCTTCGCCATTGCCCTAATTTCATCCGCAAGGTTCTCAGGAATACGCATGCTATATCCTGTTGTTTTACCCGGAAGCAAAATCCTTTCACCCTCACGCCACATCCACAATTGCTCTTGCTTGAGCGGGACATTAACTTTCTTCACAGCATCAACGGATTCACCATCAAGTAATTTTACAAGCCATTCCTCAAATCTCACCGCCAGCGCAATGAGCCTCTCTCCCTCCGCTGTTTTAATCACAGACTTACCCGGCTGATAATTCAGCGACAACAAAAGCCTGGCAATAATTTCCTCATTCACACTCCTGTTGCCAGCTCTGGCACATATTCTCAGCTCCATAAGCAGATTATCCGGAGCGCGCAATCGCCACTCCACAGCTTCACCCGGCTGGAACTTACGTGGACGGCCGCGACCACCCCACATTTTCTCTTTAACTTTCATAGCTATAGATCCCGGAGGCCATTTCCGTACTTTCTGGTCAACAAAGCCTACTCACTTACATATTCGGATAAATCTGAATGATTCCAAAAAATGTGACATGCGTCACAGTTTTTTTTTTTAGGGTCATGGGACAATTGCGCCCGCGTAAACAAGCACTTACGCGATTCACTTTTGTTTACTTCGGAGAAAACAAACATGTTAACCAAAGGTAGTGCCCTTAACGTCGGTAAGGGATGGGCGGTAGCGTCTTTATTCCGCAAAGCACGCGAAAATCGCCAGACTAAATTTTACTTAAAGTCAGCAGGCGCTTTTTTAATTGCACTTATGGTCACTCACCCGGCATTCGCTGGCGGCACCGACCTTCTTTCCTCACAGAACACCACGGTTAATTCCACCTTCGGTTCTGGCTCTTCATTGATTAAATGGTTTTACATTGCCGAAATCATCATGGGCCTGTTTATTTACATCAAGGCCCGCTCACCGCTGGTATTCGTCGGTATCGTAATGGCAATCATCTTTACCCGTGTAGCCTTCGGCATCGCGAGTTAAACGATGAGCGGGGAGGAGGATAAATACAACTTCCCGGAAACAATGAACCAGCAGGACCGCTATTTAGGTTTGCCAATTGATGAGTTAATTGTTACCGCACCCCTTATTGTTCTGGGGGTGCTTAACAACCTGTCAGTTGAACTTGGCGTTATAGCGGGAATCCTCTGGTTCATCGTCAGATATCTGAAAAAAGGGCAGGGGTCGTACTGGTTACTTAATTTCTGTTACTGGCACCTGCCATCACTTTTATTCAAAGTAACCTTTCGCCAGATACCTGATTCTAGTTTCCGGCACTGGAGGGCATAGTTTTCATGAAGCTGAATATTAAAGGAGAGCGCGATAAACAAATCCGCTATGCGTTTATTGGTCTTTCAGCTTTAACTTTACTTATGGGGGCCGGTAACGTACTGACAGGTTCGCTTGCATGGTATTTTGCCACCACCCAGAAAACCATTACCACACCATTAACATTTAATCACCCCTTCGCATCAGATTCAAAAGGTGTCGATGCCCCAGGCCTGACACAATTCGCCGCCTCTTTTATTTACTGGCGACTGAACGTCACCCCAGAAAACATCGACACCAACCAGAAAATGATTCTTGGATTCGTCCCTTCCGACGAACGGGACGAACTCAAGAAAGCTCTGGACATTGAAGCTGAACGCATCAGGAAAGCGGGCATTTCCACCCAGTTCGACACGAAAGAAATTCGCGTCATGGATGATGGCTCCGTGCAGTACAGCGGGGTTCTGAAGTCCTCCACCACTAACGGCGTAATCATCACGCCAATGAAAGACCAGGAAAAAACCTACCGCCTGAAACTGAGTTATGAGAACGGTGTGATTAACCTCCACAGCTTCGAAGAACTCCAGCCGGTATCCACCACCAACTGACAGGACTGCCCATGAAATTTCGTATTTCACCGGCAGCTGCTGCTGTGTTTCTGGCAGCGGGATTATTTAACAGCGGCCTCCGGGCCGCTTCCGCACCCGCAGCCATTCCGTTTGAGAACGACGCCGCCTTTAACGTCACTCTCAGCAACACCAACCCGAGCAAGGTTGTTGTCGACGGAGAACTCATTACCAGCATCAGCGGACCAACCGGTGCCTATGACCAGAGCCAGACCGACGACGGAGCACTTATTCTGTCTCCACTTGTCAGCCAGAATTTCACGCTGTTTATTCAGACCGACCGCGGCTCATCCCTGAGCCTTAACATCAGGCCACAGCCGGGTAACGGCAAAACACTGCGCTTCACCCCAATGTCACCACCACTTCGCAAGAACGACGATGCGAAGGCATGGGAAGAAGGGCAGACCTACGAAAAAACACTGGTCGCACTGTCCCGCGCCGTAGTCAACGGTCAGGTGCCGGACGACTACCAGGAGTATCCGGTCAGCCGCATGCCTGCATACACACCCGCCAGTGATGTACGCCTGACACCGGAACGCCAGTTTGTTGGTAACCACCTGCGCGTTGTGCGCTTCCGGATGAGCAACCCGGGCAGCATCACACGCAGCCTGCGCGAGCGCGATTTCTGGCGCAAGGGCGTCCGGGCCGTGATGCTGTCGCAGAACCAGCTTTATGCCGATGGCGAAGGCTACGCCTGGATTGTGTTTTCAGATGACGGAGACACCCGCCCATGAGTCTGAATAAAAACCTGAAAACCCGGCGCAAACAGCTGGCCATTCTTGCCGCCGTTATCGTGGGAGGCGCCGCCGCCACGAGCGGCGTTATCTGGTACGGGCAACATCAGCAGGAACAGAAACACCCCGCACCGGTCGCCACCCCAAACATGACTGGCGTGGTCACGGCAGCGTTTAACCAGCAGGTTAATGATGCCGCACTGGCACAGCAGCAGGCCAAGACCTCCGCACTTGAGGACAAGCTCGCCACGCTCACCCAGCAGTTTGCACAGAACAAGCTCACCACCGAGCAACAACTGGCCAAAAAGGATGAAGAAATTCAGCGCCTGAATGACCAGCTAACGAAAGCCCCCGGCAGCAACACGACCACTGGCCAGCAGACACCACCTGCCGGCCAGAACGGAACACCACTCCCCGGTCCCGTTGCTGCCGGTCAGGCCCGACCTCCCGAATACACTGTCACCCCCTCAGGCACACCGGCCGCCACTGGTGTCAACATGGGGCAGGGCGTAGGGTTCTATCCGGGCGGCTCAGGCCAGCGTATGACGGGCGGGCTGTCGACCACAAAATTCAGCTATGAAAGCCTGAAGAAAAAGCCAACCAAACTCCCCTGGATTCCGTCGGGTTCGTTCTCCGATGCCATCCTGATTGAAGGCGCTGACGCCAACGCCAGCGTCACCGGTCAGCAGAACACCCAGCCCGTCACCATCCGCCTGCTGGGCAATATTCAGATGCCGAACAACAAAGAGTACAGCGCCGACGGCTGCTTTGTGGTGGGTGAAATCTGGGGTGATATCTCCAGTGAGCGTGGCGTTGTCCGGACGAAATCACTCAGCTGTGTGCTGAAGAACGGCAAGCACGTCGATATGGAGTTCGATGGCCATGTCAGCTACCAGGGGAAAGGCGGCGTTCGCGGCAAGCCTGTTATGCGAAACGGCATGATTGTCGGCTATGCGGGGGCAGCAGGCCTCCTGTCTGGCTTTGGCGAGGGTATCAAATCGGCGGCAACGCCATCTGTCGGCCTCGGTGCCACAGCTGACGTTGGCGCGGCAGATGTGTTTAAGCAGGGCTTTGGCGGCGGAGCCAGTAAGGCCGCAGATACGCTGAGCCAGTACTGGATTAAGCGCGCTGAGCAGTATCACCCGGTAATTGATATTGGTGCCGGCAACCTGGTTACTGTTGTGTTCCAGAAGGGTTTCCGCCTTGAAACCATCGAGGATGCTGAGGACGTGAAGGCGAAGGAGGAACTGCAGAAAGCCGGCAACGCCGCGCAGAACGCCGTGACTCCGCAGCCGGCGAGCCAGACCACCGCATCCAGTACCACCTCAGTCGGCAACATCAACCCGGATGACGTTCTCCGTCAGGCCAGTCAGCTGCGCCTCGGTGACACCATCAACTAAGGAGAAGCTGCATATGTTTTTTAAAACCCAGCTGGATGTTATCGAAGAAGACCTGAAGAAATGGCGCGCCGGGAAAAAGCTACATAAGTACCGGATATTCTGGTGCGCAGCAGCTATACCGGCCAGCTTTTTTCTCTACGGTGTTTTTTATCAGCAGCCTGGTTTTATCTTTATGGGCATGGTTGTCGCCCTCATCTTGTTCGCGGCATCGTCTGGCAAAATGGACGCTCCCGATAGCTGGGAAGGCCGAATCAATCAGGCATTACAGTCGGTTAGCCCGATAGATAAAGACGCGTTCGAAAAACTATGCCTCACAGTGAAGGAGAAGAGGGTAATAGAGCCTGATGACATTGCTGCATGGCTCAAAGACGAAAAAGAAGCGCGTGCGCTTTTCGAGCGTCAGCGAGATGAGCAGCAACGCTACAGCTTCACTAAATGGCTGGATAAACAGGAGTCTGACCAGAAGGCCGAATGTAATGAGGAGGGCAAATGAAGGGACCACGCATAGATGACCGTATTAGTTTTCTGAGGGGTATTGAACGGGACTGGAAAAACTGGTCTGCAGGAAAAAACACAAAACCCCACTGGATATTTTTGGTAGGGGTATTAGTCGCTACAGGGATGTTGATTTTTAGCTTCTGTTCAGGCAATCAGAGGTTTACCGTGGCTTCCATTGCTATTGGAATAGCTTTTCTTCTCGCCGGATTGTTACAGGCTGGTGAAGCATGGGAAGAAAAAATACAGAGGAAAATTCGGGCATATGAGCCGCTTGATATTGATGCCATGCGCACCCTGGCCGTTTCTGTTTTTCACAAGGATGAGCTGACACGGGAAGAACTCAGACAGTGGCTGGACGCGGAGTTCAGCGCCATTTCTGATGCCGCTCTTCGTGGGGGAAGCCGTAATGCGTGATGAAGAGCGTAATAACAGCCAGCTCAGGAAAATGCGGATGCATATTGCTGGATGGGAGGCTGGCCGGCCAACTCCGTCAGGAAGCAGGTACATCTTTTTGGGAATTGTCATATTTATCGGTGCAGTGGGACCGGTTCTTTCGTACTGCTCATCACTGTGGGCGCTGGGTTTCCTGATTGCCTGGCTATTTCTGACTCAATGGATATGCAGCCGGATTGTCCCCCGCTTCAACGAAAGCTGGGAGGAGGTATTTGACAGGATACTTTCTGAGTATGAACCCCTGAACCTTCCCGCCTGGGAGCACCTGAAGCGTCAGACCGAAAAGGAAGGCCTCACGGTAAGCAACGTCAGAAACTGGTATCAGCTGGAAGCGAGGTCTGTCTGGCCAGAAAAGAAACCTGACCTGAAATTTCTCCACAACAATCCAGACCGCGAGACAGAGCCCGGGGGCAAGTGAGAACAGCAAAGCGGCATTCGTATTGCTGATTACTCTCACCGGCTTGTATCACCTCATCATCACAACCCTGTATTTCACTGGAGTGTTTATGTCTGCAATCAGGGGCCGTTCTGCATTACTCAAAATCCTGTATGACCACCGACATGTCTTTTTTTTGGTGCTTATTTATGCGGCAGAAATGACGGTATGGGCGGCTCTTAATTTGAAGGGACTCGGTGACGAAGACTTTTCCACATGGCGAATCTTTCTGCTCGTGAGCATGGGTATCATCGCGGGCAGTGCGGGAATCTTAGGTGATAACGAGGACGGCTGGATGGTGTATGCAGGAGCCCTCACGCCCTGGCTCATCGCGCCTTTTGTCATCATCGTATATGGCTTCATGCAAATGAACCTGCATTTTCTGTCGATAGAATGGTTTTATACCTGTGTCCTGCTTAGTTTTAGCCTGCAATTTGTGGTCATCTTCATTAACCGCTTTTCCTTTTAAGCCATAAATCCGCCCATTTACACATAACCCTGAATTACCAACCGGAGTTATCCCATGAAAAAACTACTGGGTGCTGCACTGCTGTGCAGCGCACTGACCGGCTGCGCCGGTCTCAATTCTGATTTCGACTGTAACAAGACTGCGACCGACCAGTGCCTGACCACCGGTGAGGCCAACAAGCTGGCCGCTCAGGGTAAAAGTCTGGATGACCTGACGGCAGAGAAAACCGCAAAAAAGCCTGCGGGTGAAACCCTGCCGGCACTGCGCAATTCGGCACCGGTCGTGAATCCGTTCCGTCCTGTCTCCGTCGCAGCAACCGGAACCACCGCCGCCAGGCCTCTGACCACTGCGCCCGCGAAAACATCCGGCTCACTGGTCACGCCGCTGGCCACGCCGAGTCATGCGACCCCCGTGCTGGTTAACACGGCGGGCCGCGTTCCGGTTCAGCGTATTCCTGACGCCACGCAGCGCCTGTGGATTGCCCCCTGGGTGGACACGGACGACAACTTTCATCAGCCGGCTGTGGTTGAGTTCGTGAAAAACAAATCCCACTGGGATGAGAGCTACCGCGTTATCGGGGAGGGCGGGGAATGAGCAGCCATTACGTTACCGGCAAGAACGGCATCGATCATCTGGCGAAATCGTTAGTCCATTCACGGAAAGGAACGACGCAAATCACCGCCACACAGTCAGTCGATACCGACGATGAAACGCTGGCCGTTCTGAGCGTGAGCTGTGACTGGCAGATTAAAACAGCCGGTGATGCACCGCTATCCGGGCAAATGAACGAAGAGAAGCTGCGTCGCCTGGAGTTAATCCGGGCCGCTGCGGAGGGTCGAAAATGAGTTTTGTCGACAACCTGATGGATATGCTGAAAAACGGGAAAGAGGAAGACGGTGCCGCCACGGCCCGCGAGAATCTTTCCCAGACGTGGGGCTACCCGTCCCTGGTTGCGGCACTGCCGTACCGGTATTACGACGACATCAATGAGATTTTCGTCAACGCCGGCTCTGCAGGCTTCATCATGGAAGCCGCCCCGCTGCCTGGCGCGAACGAACAGGTGATGGCCGCGCTCGATGACATGCTGCGCAAAAAACTGCCCCGCCAGACTCCCGTTACCGTCATCATGCTCGCCAGCAAGTGTGTCGGGGAACGTATCGATCGCGGTGTGAGTAACGACATGTGGAAAGGAGGGATGGCCGATCACCTCAATAAAATCACCCGCGCGTTCTGGCAGCGCTCTGCGCTGCACGGTCTGGCCAACGAACGCGATTACCCGCTTTACCTGCGTAACTACCGTATCTTTCTTGTCTATGGTCAGCCGCTGAAGCGCGCTTCCCAGACACAACGGGTGATTGATGACCTGATTCAGATCCGCAACACCATCCGCGTCTCCCTGGGCGCTGCGCGCATCGACAGCGTGAACGTCAATGTGAACGGCTTCCTGTCTGCGGTACGCGAGCAGATGAACTACCGCCAGGAACAGGTGCTGACGTCCTCAGGCGACTACAACGAGGATGAAAAGCTGAACCGCCAGGTGGTTGATCAGGGTATAGGGCTTGATGTCTATCCGTCGCATCTCCGGATGACGTTGCCCGAGACCATCGACGCGCGCGGGACACGGTTGCCGGCATCGGCATGCCGCATCATCAACATGCAGCTTGCTAAAACGCCTAAACGCTTCGCCCTGTGGCAGGGGGCTGACAATCTGCAGAACCTGCGCTTTCCTGACCTCGGAATACCCTGTCCCTTTATGCTGACCTGGACGACGGAGCTGGAGGAGCAGACGAAAAGCCAGAGTGAGGCATTTCGTAAAGATACCGATTTGTCCAAAAAGGCCAACTCAGCCTACGCCGCACTTTTTCCCGGCACCAAAAGGGCCGCAGAAGAATGGCGACGAACCCGTGAGCAACTGAACAATAACGAAATTGCACTCTGCAACACGTACTTTAACCTGACCCTGTTCGCGCCGGACAACACTACTGATGCACAGGCCTGTGAGCTGGCCGCCGTGAACGTGTTCCGCAAGAACGAGCTGGAGATGGTAACGATACAGTACCAGCAGATGCGTAACTGGCTGGCCGGCTTCCCGTTCGTCATGCAGGAAGGGATGTGGGAAGACCTGAAAACAACAGGCGCGACGCTGCGCGCCAAGTCATGGAACGCGGTGAGCCTGATGCCGGTCGTGGCCGAACGCCAGTTGTCGAATGTAGGTATGCCGCTGCCGACCTACCGCAACCAGGTCGCGTTCTACGACATGTTTGGCGAGGAGAATGGTAGTACCAACTTCAACATCGCGGTTACCGGGACGTCCGGGGCAGGGAAATCGTTTCTGATACAGGGGGTGCTGCGCGATGTACTAAACGCCGGCGGTTACGGCTGGGTTATTGACATGGGGGACAGCTACAAAAACTACTGTCATCAGGCCGGTGGGGTTTATCTCGATGGCTCTAAACTGCGCTTTAACCCGTTCGCCAACGTCAAAGACATCAAGCACTCTGCTGAAGGGATTGTGCGTCTGCTGACGGTACTTGCCAGCCCGACGCAGCCGCTTGATGGTGTCTGCGAGGCGATCCTGCAGAAAGCGGTAATGGATGCGTGGGAGAAAAAGGCAAACAAAGCCCGTATCGACGATGTCCATAATTACCTGACTAACGAGGATGTGAATCAGGCGTTTGCAGACAAGCCGACCATCATCTCGCGCCTTGCTGAGCTGGCCATGCTGCTCGATACCTACTGCACCTGGGGGCCGGACGGAGAATACTTTAACGCCGACACCCCTACGCTCGATGGTGAAACCCGCTTCGCGGTACTGGAGCTGCTGAGTCTGGAAGACAAGCCGAAGCTGCTCTCCTCGATCCTGTTCTCGCTCATTCTGGCGATTCAGGAAAAGATGTACCACAGCCCGCGCGACCTAAAAAAAGTCTGCATCATCGACGAGGCCTGGCGTCTGCTGGGTGGCTCTAACCCGCACGCGGCAAGGTTTATCGAAACCGGCTACCGAACCGTGCGTCGTCACCGTGGCGCGTTTATTACTATCACCCAGGGCATCAAGGACTTCAGCGCCAGTAAGGAAGCGGAAGCCGCCTGGAACAACAGCTCCACCAAAATCACCCTGCTGCAGGATGCTAAGGCGTTTAAACAGTACCTTGCCGATAACCCGGATCAGTTCTCGGACATGGAAAAAGAAGTTATCCGTGGCTTCCAGCCAGCCCTGCAGACCGGCTACAGCTCCCTGCTGATAAACGCCGGGGAATACAGCTCCTTCCACCGTCTGTTCGTCGATCCCGTCACACGCGCCATGTTCAGCTCGCGTGGTGAGGACTTTGCCTTCATGCAGAAATTGCAGAGAGAAGCCGGGGCCACTGCGGAGGAAGCTGCATATCTGCTGGCGGAGAAGAAATTCGGCAATGAACTTCGTGAACTTGAAGAATGGGTGAAAGCAGCATGAGTGAACAACAGGACAAGCCGTATGACGTCGATACCGTCAACGATGGTGCAACTATCGCCAGCAAAACATCCCGCTGGGTTAAAGCCAGTATGCTGGGGCTGGCAGGATTGCTGGCCATGACAGGTGTGGCATATGTGACGGCGAAAGCCGTCACACCGGAGGTGGTGGTCTTCGATATGAAGGGGACAGTCGACCTGTTCATGCAGCAGTCCGCGCAACTGCAACTCGATGAAGACAAGGCCAGAGTGCTGACAACGCGTTTCAATTCCGCGCTGTCAGAGAGTCTCGGTGAATGGCAGGCCTCACATAACGCCATCATTCTGGTTAAACCGGCGGTGATGAGCGACCAGCGGGATATCACGAATGAGATCCGTGCCGACATTGCGCGCCGCACTCAGGGGGGCCAGTGAAAATACGACTAAAGCTGATGGGTATGATGCTGCTGATGCTCTCCGCCGGCAGCGGGGCGAAAGATCTCGGAACCTGGGGCAACGTCTTCGAGCCTGCAGAGCAGGACATGCTGGCGTTTATCCAGAATCGCCTGAAGGGAATGGAGCAGACTGGCGAACTTGACCGTCTGCGCAAAGAGGCAACGGAAAGAGTGAAGGAGCATGCAGTACGTCCGACGCCGGTGGAAGGGCTCACGAAAGCGAAGGAATACCGTAGCTTTGCCTGGGACCCGACATTTACCGTGAAGGAGACGATCACTGACATGCAGGGCAACGTGATCGCCCGAAAGGGCGATACGGTCAATCCTCTGGATAAGGTGCCCTTCAACCAGGTGCTCTTTTTTATCGACGGCGATGATAAGGAGCAGGTGAACTGGACCCGACAGCAGCTCGCCGGTCAGACCAACGTAAAAGTCATCCTGGTAAACGGCAACATCAAAGAAACCAGTGATGCGCTTAATGAACGTATCTACTTCGACCAGTCTGGCGTACTGACCCGTAAATTCGGTTTTGAACACATCCCCGTGCGGATATCGCGCGATGGCCGCGTGATGAAAGTGGAAGAAATTCCGGTATCAGGAGCGAAAAAATGAGTGCAACAACGTTAGGTGACCTGTTTCCCGAAATGCGTCAGGCGGTCACATCCCATCGACGTTACGCCAGAAAACCGCGTAAACCCGCTGAGATAACTCCTCGCATGGGAACAGCAGAACGGCTGAAGACGCTGTACCCCGAAATTGACTCCTGGCATCCGGTACTGGTGACCAAAGCCTGGCTCCACTGGTGTGAGCAGAACCAGCAGGACAGCCAGGAGCCGTCGAAACGTGATGAGCGTTTCCCGGACTACATCATTCACCTCTTACTGGAGAACATGCGGGCCGAGGACTGCGCGAAACGTAAAAAGGGCCAGACGCTGTCACTTTCCGAGCGTCTCGACAGGTTGTTTGCAGGTGAAGGGCAGGAGAACGCCGAATGTCACTGATACACAATACCGCTGCGCCGTCTGTGTCTCAGCACATGACAGTACACAATGGTGATACCAAAGGCTGTGACGAAGCCGTGAAACAACTCTGTCAGCTGTACCCTGAAATCGCATCATGGCAACCGGCGCTGATCGCCGGTGCCTGGCATCAGTGGTGCGTGGAGAACCAGCTTCAGCCGATACTGCCGGAAAAACGTGATGAGGCGTTTCCCCTGTACCTCGTCAGGCTTATCCGCAACAGAATGGAGGAGATGAACGCATGGCGTTAATCAGCTGCTTCACCGGCCCTCAGGGGCTGCAGGGGATGCTCACCTGCTTGCGCGATACTGAGGGCATGGCCGGGGTTCTTGCTGTGGTTGCTCTGCTTATTGGCTGGCTAGTTGTTCAGCATTTTGCAGATGCAAGGCGTGAACGTCTGGCGCGGGAGAGCAGGCCGGGAATACCCGTCCCTCTCGCACAATTTGGCGGAGCACGACATGCCGATGCGGTTCACGCCTTTGCAAACCGGGAATACTACCAGGTGTTGCTCGCAGAGCTGGAAAAAGGCCTGACTGAGGCGGGCTATGCACTGACACGCGATGAATCATTGCGCGTGACGATTCCAGAGGCCGACCGGCTACAAATCAGCCGCCGGATTTTCCGGGCGCGCCAGAACTATACGACGCCGAGAGCCTCTGAAGAGGCGATGCAGGACAGCGAAGATGCGGCAGTGAACGATGGGTACGCCGGCTCGTGGCTCAGCTTACTCATACGTGGCAGTGAGCGCATTGGCTGGTACATCACCAGACCGGAAAACAGCCTGTGATCAACCGCGCTGCCATTCAGGATGTTCGGTGCTCACTGCGTTGCGCTCCGCCTCAGCCTGAATGCCATCCCGGTTTCCGATTAACCCCCGACCAGGTAACGCCATGAAAAAAGACCCTGATACTGAAAAGGGCCGGAATGTCACCATCTCGTCAGTACGTCACGATGAGGGTTCGGCCCGACAGCTGGATGAAATCCTCAACGATAACCCGTTGTACAAACCCTCTCACGTGCTGCGCGGAGCCATTCTTGCCTTGTACGAAATGAGCCAGGAACAACGTCTGGCCATCATCATGAAAGCGGCTGATAAAGCCAAAAATCACTGATCACTTATTAAGCCCTCCCGCCGTCCGGTGGCTGCGGCACTCCCGGAGATACCCCATGACTCACCCTGAATCTGTCAGGCCGGTGACGGTTACCCGTGACCGCAATGGCTTCTGGACGCACCCTCATTATTTTGCACCGGCCAGTGATGAGGTCACACAGACTGAATTTGGCGACTGGATGCGCCAGCACAATCTGACCTGTGCCACCCGCTGGATGGAAAACGACGCGCCTCCCCAGGTGATCGCCGACTGGGAAAAGGGGAAACAAAACATCAGTGACTGGCTCCCTTCCGCGCCAGAGGGCGAGGGCTGGTTCATTGGCTCCATTCATGACACTGAGGACGGCCCGGTCTGTGTATGGCTGCGGGAGGTGAAATGAAGCACTTTTCATGGCTGGCCGGTGTGTTACTGGTTCTTATTTCCTGTATGCCATCCCAGGCAACGGCCGCAGCCAGTAACGCCGGTGACGGCCGCTGGGTTAACCCGATAAGCGATGTCTGCTGGAAGTGCCTGTTTCCGATGACGCTCGGCAATATTCAGCTGGCCGCTGGCCCCCAAAAGGATACCAACAACCCGGCTTCGCCGATCCAGATTTGCCCATATGGTGTGTTTTACCGCATCGGTCTGGCCATCGGGTTCTGGGAGCCAATGGCGATGGTGGATGTAACCCGTGAGCCGGGCGTCATGGTCAACATGGGGGGCTTTAAAATCGATCTCGGGCGAACGGGAACGGGAACCGCAGGGCAGAGTGACCGTCCCGCTGCCGGTACCTTCTACCATGTCCACTGGTACAAATACCCGCTGATTTTCTGGCTGAACATCATCACCAGTCTGGGGTGTCTGCAAACCGGCGACATGGATATAGCCTATCTCTCCGAAGTCGATCCTCTCTGGAATGACAGTACGCTCTCGATGCTGATAAACCCCGAGGCAGCGCTATTCGGCAACCTGATAGCTCAGGGGGCCTGCGCTGCTGACGCAGCTGCTTCATCAGCGGGTCTTCCTCTGTCTCCGCTGTTCTGGTGCGCGGGAAGTCAGGGGTCTATCTACCCGCTAACCGGCTATACCAGCGGTGAGTTTTCTCCGCTCGAGGCCTCTCTTCTGGTTGGAGAGCGAATGGCATTCAAGATGCATCGTGAGGGGCTGGTCTGGAACTCTGTGGGCGCGGACGTCGCCGTATGTAACCAGTATCCATCCCCGATCATCCCGAAAGAGCGATGGCGATACCAGATGGTGAACATGTACCCCGAACCGGGTAACTGTCATCCCTTCGGGGCCAGCACGCAGCTCTGGGGCACAACGCATAACTCTCCATCCTCCAAAAAGAACTTCGGCTATCTCTTCTGGCGCAAACGTAACTGCGTATTCCTTTAAGGACATGACAATGAAAAACGCTTATCTCCGGGCGCTGACGATCAGCGTCATGGTTGCTTTCGCGCCGCTGGCCCTGGCGAGCGCTCAGACCGATATTTCCGTCTCCGACCATAACTGGATCAAAGGTCAGCAGGACGCGCTGGCAGCGATGAAGGAAGACCTGCAGGGCCATCCGGCGGCCGCGCCCGTATTGCCGCAGCGGCAACAGGATCTGATAAACCGCCTGCAGGGCGATATCGCAGCCCGGACCAACACGATGGGGGAAAAAGACACGTTCCCGGCTATTTACTTTGTGAGCCTCGGTATTCCGCGTGAAGGTCTGCTACCCATGCTGAAGGATGCCCGCCGTTTCAACATTCCGCCAACGCTGCGCGGCCTGGTCAATAACGACATGCGACAGACCGCCGCGGCCATGTTTGAACTGAGTAAGGAGGACAAGGACGCCGGCGTGCAAATCGATCCAACGTTGTTTACTCAGTACAACATCACCACGGTACCCGCCCTGGTGGTGACCTGCCCTGGCCACCATGACGTAATTCGGGGAAGTCTGCCCCTGCAGCAGGCTCTCGAAAAAGTGGCAGAAAGTGGTGATTGTGCGGCAACGGCACGCCATCTTCTGGAGGCCGCGAAATGAAAAAATTACTTTCAACGGTGCTGATGCTTTTTCCGCTCCTGGCTGGCGCAGCTGATCCTGCCTTTGAAGCGGGAGCGAGCTTTGGCAAAGGCAATGCTTCCGCCGGGACGGGAGCCCTGAAAAACCCGGATACCGTCACAGGAGCAATACCAGGCTATACCGCTAACCCACCGGAGAAAGGGTATTACGGCGGTGTGGATGGCGGAGACGGCGGGCTGGCCAACAAAGGGCAGGCCGCGCTGCAGGGTAATGACGCAGCACAGTCGGTTATCAACTCCGGAAAAACGAACCCGACTCCCGCCATCGACCCACAGGCCCCTTTCATCACTATCGGTAAAAATGCCGAAGCTGGCGCAGACGGTGTGCTTAACGGAACCGCGAACCAGTGTAAGGAGGTGACAGTATCGAAAACCACCTTTGAAAATTACACCTGCGACAAGGATGTGGCCTCAGTGGAAGCCTGCTCACGAACTGCAACACCTGGCGGACATACATCCACCACGACAGTGCAGAAAACGTTCACACTGACGGCGGCCAATGGCGATGTAGCATTTACGAATAACGGTACCTCATTCAGTTTTAGTTTTATAGCGCCGGCATCAGGACCGGTGATCAGCGCGCATTTTTACTGGGCAGACCGTGAAGTTAATGCAGGAAAAATCTCCTGGTGGGGAGTCAGCAAGACAATGATTGGGAAGGCGTTTGACTGGGAGATTCCTGGTGCACCTGCTACACCGTTGTCTAAAGGTGGCTCCTTACCCGCCGGCGCTTACACCAGTACCGGGTGTACCAGCGGGAACAAGGACCGTTGCGAAAAGCATATACGGGAACAGATTGCTGATTTTCAGTCCGGCGCGTCAGGCTTCACACTGGTCCTCGTCATGAATGCAGTTGAGACAACCTTTATCCCCGAAGTGAACTGGTCTTCATCCTGCGGCCTTGATATGTCTAAGGCGCAGAAAACTACGTCAACCTGCACCTCTCCGGGCGGAAATAAAACCATTGTTAACAATGGCCAGAGCTATGAAGTTTATAGCGACTGCTGGGAGTACACCGATAACTATGTCGTACCGTCAGACTCCACGGGAACCTGCGGAACGCTGATGGCGAACCCGTCCTGTACAGCGGCAGGTACGACCTGCACCGAATCGACCGACGGGCAGTGTACCCATATGAGCTACACCTACCAGTGTCAGACCACGCATCAGTCGGGTGGCCTGGTCTGCGGCGGCGACTACATCTGTAAGTCAGGCGAGTGTGATGACACGAATGGTGCCGGGAGCAGCGGTTTCGATACGGCGGTGGCAAAACTGGCAGGTCTTGCCTCGGCAGCTGAAGATGCAAAAGACGCAAGCAGCTCCATTGAGGTAAAAGCCTTCACGGGTAAAGCCATGCGGTGCCGTAAGGCCTTTGCAGGTTTCTCAAACTGCTGCAAAGACTCTGGCTGGGGACAGAGCGCCGGACTGGCCGCATGTGATGATGAAGAAAAGGCTATAGGGAAGGCGAAGGCGAAGAAAATCACCGTCAGCGTCGGCGAGCGGTGCGATCGCAAGGTTCTGGGTGCCTGCATCCAGAAAAGTCAGGTCTACTGCGTCTTTGACGGCAAGCTTGCCCGCATCATTCAGGAGCAGGGGCGTCGCGACCAGCTGGGCGTTAAGTTTGGCAGCGGCGACAGTCCGGACTGCCGGGGGATCACGGTCCCGGAGCTGCAAAGTATCGACTTCGACAAAATCAACTTCTCTGACTTCTACGAGGATTTGATGAAGAACCAGAAAATCCCCGATACCAGCGCGCAGGTCCAGCAGATTAAGGAACGCATTGCCGCGCAGGTGAACCAGCAGGGAGGTGGTAAATGAAGCGTGTCCTCTGTGGCCTGCTCATGGCGCTGGCGAGCCATGCGGTGATGGCCGAGGAGATTGTGACGCCGGCAGAGCCGTTCACAGGCTGGTCCTGGTACAACGAACCGAAAAAGCCCCCTGAGCAGCCCCGGAAACCGCAGCAGCCAGCACCGCAGGCCATTCCGGATCTCAGCAAAATGTCCCCAATGGAGCAGGCCCGGGTGCTGAAAGGGTACACACAGGAGGCGCTTAACCGCGCCATCCTCTTCCCCTCACGGGAAAACACGGCGACGTTCCTGCGCTGGCAGAAGTTCTGGACCGATCGGGCATCGATGTTCAGCCAGTCCTTTGCAGCGGCGCAGTTGAGCCATCCGGACCTCGATTACAACCTGGAGTATCCGCACTACAACAGTATGGCGCCGTTTATGCAGACACGCGACCAGCAGACGCGGCAGAGCGCCGTGGAGCAGCTGGCGCAGCAGTATGGTCTGTTCTACTTCTACCGGGGCAGTGACCCGATCGATGTGCAGATGGCGGGCGTGGTGGCTGACTTTGCGAAAACCAACGGGATTTCACTTATTCCAGTCTCGGTTGACGGACAGGTTGCGGCCACCCTGCCACAAAGTCGTCCGGACACCGGACAGTCCCGGTCGATGAATATCACGCACTTTCCGGCGCTCTTCCTGGTTGACCCGCGCAGCAAGAATTACCGCGCGCTGTCATACGGCTTCATGACTCAGGATGACCTGTCGAAGCGATTCCTGAACGTGGCCACCGGCTTTAAACCCAATTCCTGAGAGATCCTTATGACAAAAACACTGTTTACCCTCATCCGCGATGCAGGGCGGGCTGCCCTGTATTCCTTCGTCCTCGGCCCGGCACTGGTGCTGTATGTGTTTGTGATGCTGGCGGCATCAGACGGCTCTCTTTCCCGGCAATTCCTGACGACTTTTCATCACCTGACTGAGGGGGTGCCTGCCGGCAAGGTGATGGGGTGCGTTAATGAACATGAGATGGCAGGACGCTTCTCGCCACCTGAACCCGGAGAGTCATTAAAGCCTGTGCCTCCTGCCTTAGCGAAAGCCCCGCCTGAAGTGTTATGTCAGCGCGGGCCCGTTGACAGCGATTCATGGGTGCGTTCGGTAGATGCAACGTTGCGCTCCGTCTGGATGATGGCCGCTATGTTGGGCTTTGGGTTGTGGTTTGTTTTATATGGCCTGTCCCGGGCCGCTCAGCGTCGCATTTCACCAGACAGACATTCGGTTCTGGTACGGCAGAACAAGGAGACACAGGAATGAAACCAACTCTTCTCGCAGGACTGATTTTCTGGGGCACGATGGCGCGCGTACTGAGCGAGCTGATGACCTGGTCCGTGGAGCATACGCAGCAGGGGCTGCTGTGGCTGTGTAATGGTATGTGGGCCGGTGCGGCTGGCATGGTGATTTATGCCGGTTATCGCTGGTTCCGTTACGAAAGGGGACAGACGCATAAGGAAGCCGATCATGAACATTAAAACCGGACTCACTGCGCTCCTGTTATCCCTGCCCCTGCTGGCGAACGCCGGTGCGCGTGAGGAGTTAATGGCGCTTGAAGCGTCAAAAACGAACTCATCTGCAGACGCTACAGCCATCACCGCCTCCACCATTCCGGTACCTGCGCCAGCCAGCCTGATGGCGCTGCCGGACGGACGTCGGGCTAATATGAAAGATTATGCCGTGGTGCTCTTTATGCAGGCACACTGCCAGTACAGCGCGAAGTTTGACCCGCTGCTGAAGGGCTGGGCCGATGAGCATGCAATTAAGGTCTATCCGTACACCCTGGACGGCGGCGGCGATATCTCCTTTCCGACGCCGATGATCCCGCGCAAGAGCGATCTTAAATCGCCCATTGCAGACGAGATTGTGACCTTCTTCGGAAACGGGCTGCCGATTGCGACACCGACGGCCTTTATGGTCAACGTCAACACCCTGAAAGCCTACCCGCTGACCCAGGGTGTGATGGACATCCCCGCTCTTGAGAGCCGTATGGCCAGCCTGATTCAGGCTGACATGGACAACGTAGACCCGAAAACGCTGCCGCCCATGCCGGCAAGCGCGCAGGTTACCCCTCAGTAATACAAACGGACTACAAAATGACGACAAACACGTATGTGTTATCGCGTACCGAGCGCGTGTGGCTGTTATTCAGCGTGACGCTGCTTGTGTCCGCAGCATTCTACGGGGTGCTCGCCCACCGGGTGGTCAGCGTCCTGAACCGTCCTGAACTGACAACCTGCCTGCAGGACTTTCCGGTGCTCCTGCTTATCTCGCTGAGCATCGGTTTTTTATTCACCGTCACCGGGCTGTACGTCTGCCGGCAGACCCTGGCCAGGAAACCCCGGGAGGAGATTGCATGATTAAGGCTTTGATAACAGCCGGTGCCGTGTTCGTTGGAGGACTGACTGCGTTGACGGCTCAGGCGGACGTCAACGGCGACCTGAACGGCTTCTTCAATAATCTTGGCTACAGCGGCAACGTCACTCAGGCGCAGGCCTGGCAGGGGCAGGCGGCCGGGTACTTCTCCGGCGGCTCTGTCTACCTCCGGAACCCCGTCAAAAATGTCCAGCTGGTCTCGATGCAACTGCCATCCCTGAACGCCGGTTGCGGCGGTATCGACGCCTATCTCGGGGCGTTCAGTATGATCAGCGGCGAGGAAATTCAGCGATTCGTGAAACAAATCATGAGCAACGCCGCAGGCTATGCATTCGACCTGGCCCTGCAGACGATGGTACCGGAGCTGAAGCAGGCAAAAGACTTCCTTCAGAAGCTGGCCAGTGATGTTAACTCCATGAACATGAGTTCGTGCCAGGCCGCTCAGGGCATTATCGGCGGGCTGTGGCCAGTGACGCAGGTTTCCCAGCAGAAAATCTGCCAGGACATTGCCGGCGAAACCAACATGTTCTCCGACTGGGCGGCTTCCCGGCAGGGCTGCACCGTCGGAGGACAGGGCGACAAAGTCACGGCTAAGGCAGGCGACGCTGAGAAAGATCAGGTGCTGAAAAACAAAAACCTTATCTGGGATACTCTCAGTAAGAATGGTCTTCTCGGCAACGACCGCGCGCTGAAGGAACTGGTCATGAGTACCGTCGGCTCCATTATTTTCAACAAGAATGGCGATGTGACAATTCTGACGCCGCTGGTTGATAATCGCGACCTGATTAAAGTCCTGATGCGCGGGGGGACGGCGAAGGTCTACGGATGTGACGAATCCACACTGTGTCTGGGACCTGTTGTCACCAATCTGACTATTTCCGAGTCCAACGCTCTGGTCACACTGGTCAAAAACCTGATGCTCTCAATGCAGAACAAGCTGGTTGACGATACTGCGCTGACCGATCAGGAAAAAGGCTTTGTGAACACCACCTCTGTGCCGGTGCTGAAGTACCTGACTAACGCTCAGAGTATGGGGATGAGCGCCACCTACCTGCTGCAGGTTTCTGACTTCATTGCCCAGGACCTGATGATCCAGTACCTCCAGGAGCTGGTAAAACAGGCAAGCCTGTCGCTGGCTGGCAAGAACTTCCCTGAAGAGGCTGCCGCCAAACTACGTGACAACATCATTCATGCGCAGGGACTTCTCGCTGACATGAAGCTGCAGTCAGCTGCTGATCAGAACGCGCTGGACGGTATCGACCGCAACATGCAGTACCTGCAGCAGCAGGTGTCCACCATTGTTTCAGGCTCCTTCCAAAGCAACTATCACTGGGGTGATCGCTGATGCTTGAGATATACACCATTTATGGCGGGGGAATGTGGAAAACGGCGCTGGACGCCGTTGTCACCCTTGTCGGTCAGAATACCTTCCACACCTTAATGCGTATTGCCGGTACCTTCGGGGTGCTGGCCGTATTGCTCACTTTCATCAAACAACGTAACCCGATGGTCTTCGTCCAGTGGCTGGCGGTCTTCATGATCCTGACCTCCATCCTTCTGGTACCGAAACGATCAGTGCAGGTCATTGACCTGTCCGATCCCGGTGCGGTCTGGGTAACCGATAACGTACCGGTTGGCCTGGCGGCTATCGCGTCGCTGACGACCAGTATCGGGTACAAGATGGCGTCAGTTTACGACATGCTGATGGCCAGACCCGACTCGGTGACCTACAGCAAAACCGGGATGCTGTTTGGCTCGCAGATTGTGGCAGAAACCAGTGACTTCTCTACGCAAAACCCGGAGCTGGCTCAGATGCTCCCTGATTACGTGGAAAACTGTGTGATCGGCGACATTCTTCTGAATGGTAAATACACCATCAATCAGCTGCTCAATTCTACTGACCCGCTGACGCTGATAACCAGTAACCCAAGCCCGCTGCGGGGCATCTTTAAGATGACCTCCACCTCACGTCAGTTCCTGACCTGTCAGCAGGCCGCAACGGAGATACAGAAGCTGGCCAATACCGACGTCAACCCGGGCAGTGCGACGTTCACCTGGCTGACGAGAAAGGTATTCGGCAACAAACTGAATGGCGCGGCGCTTCTGGCCAATGCTATGGGAGAAAGTTACGGGTACTTCTATGCCGGTGGTATGACTGCTGCGCAGATCATGAAGAATAACATCACGAACAGTGCAGTACGGCAGGGGATCAAGGGTTTTGCCGCTCGCTCTTCCGACACGGCTAACCTGCTTAATCTGGCCACCGAGAACGCTGCCACCAAACAGCGTCTCGCCTGGGCCGCAGGCAACGAGCTGGCGACCCGAACGCTGCCGTTTGCACAGTCTCTGCTGATGCTTATCCTGGTATGCCTGTTCCCGCTGATGATTGCGCTGGCCGCATCAAATCACACTTTGTTTGGTCTGAACACACTGAAAATATACGTTTCCGGGTTTATCTACTTCCAGATGTGGCCGGTTATGTTCGCCATTCTTAACTATGCCGCCAACTACTGGCTGCAGAGTCAGTCCGGGGGCACGCCCCTGGTTCTGGCCAACAAGGATGTGGTGGCACTGCAGCATTCGGACGTGGCGAATCTGGCAGGTTATCTGTCTCTTTCCATACCGGTGCTGTCGTTCTATCTGACCAAAGGTGCTGCAGCGATGGGCTCTCAGGTGGCGGGGAGTGTACTCAGCTCGGGCGCCTTCACGTCAGCAGGTGTTGCTGCGACCACAGCAGACGGAAACTGGTCGTTTAACAACATGTCGATGGACAATGTCAGCCAGAACAAGATGGATACCAACCTGATGCAGCGTCAGGGTCAGCAGACGTGGCAGGCAGATAACGGCTCCACGCAGACGCAGACGGCCGGTGGCCATACGGTTATCGACGGCTCAGGCGCAATGTCGAATCTGCCGGTGAACATGAAGCTCAGCCAGCTGGCCAGCAGTGGTTTCCAGGAGTCAGCCCGCCAGTCACAGGTTCAGGCGCAGACGGCGCTCGATGGCTACAACCACAGCGTTACCAGCGGCTGGTCACAGCTCTCTCAGCTTTCTAATCAGACAGGTACCAGCGACAGCCTGACCCGCGGCAGTGAAAACAGCCAGGTCACTAACGCAACGCGCGGCGCCAGCATGATGATGTCGGCCGCTGAAAGCTATGCGAAAGCGAACAACATCTCGACGCAGGAAGCCTATAACCAACTGATGTCAAAATCACAGGAAGGCAGTTTCAATGCTGGCGGCAAAATTTATGCCAAAGCTGATTCTGGCGATTCAGCAATAGGGAAAATTGGCAAATGGACTGTGGGTGCTAGCGGTGGGATTGAGGGGCACATGGGAGTTGAATATAAAGGCTCCGATGGCAGCTCTCATGGAACACAAGACACAAACTCTCTTGCTCAAGATATGCGACACGACAAAAACAGTCAGGCAGTTAATGACTTCCGCCAGGGTATGGATATGGTTAAAAGTAGCCGTATCACCGATGGCGCTAATCATTCCGAGAATGCTGCAAGCAGCAATGTTCAGCAGCTGGCCGCAACGCTTAATGATGCTGAGAGCCAGTACCATCAGTACACCACCAGTTCGACGCAGAGTAGCGAGTTCAGCAGGATGGCCACTATTGCGCAGAACCAGAGCGCGAGCCTCGATACGAACTATACGCAGGAGTTTGTGGACTGGGCGGCCAATAAATATGGCGATAAGGCACAGTCCATGCTGACAAGTGCGCCGTCGGCGCGCGAAGCGGCGATGGAGTTCGTAAATGAACGGCTTAAACCAGAAATCATGGGGGATTATCAGCAGGGGCGTTCAGATCTTACCAGCGGTCAGGAGCATGCAGCATTTAGTGGGGAGCATATCGTTCAGCCAGCACGTGGCAGTCAACAGGTATCAGGTTCATCTGGTCATGATGCTGGAGTCAGCTACAGCTCTCAGGATGGTGGTGCTCATAGATCGGGAGGTGTTGGCAGCGCCCAGACTTACGGAACGACTCAGGGCGCTGAATATGTAGGCCAGCAGGGTGGGAATTATTCTGCCAGAACAGACGATTCTGTTTCGCCGGGTATGGAGCAGTCAACTGTTCATCAAGGACAAGCAGCCGGACAGAGAAGCAGCTCGGGTAATATCACCTCGTCGGCAGGCATGGTTGTTGCCGGTGGACGCACCACGGCAGATGAAAGAACCGGCCATATTGCAGAATCGCACTCGGAGTTCCATCATTCAGGAGCCGTCAGGGAGCAAGGAAGCATGCATGGCCAGGAGAGTGAAGTTACTCATAGCCGTTCAGGCATTAATGTTGGCGGTGAAAAAGTACGTGGCGATGCTATGCAGGAGTCATATAGAGAAAATCAGGCTAAGCTGCAGGAACATTCCTCACAGGGTTTTGGTCCCCAGAATGAGCTACAGCGCAGAGTGGCGGAACAAAGATCTGAAAATGAGCATAAAATCAACGAATCTGCTGAGGGAATTGGCAAAAAACAATCCACTGTTCAGGTATCCAGTGATATATTAAGCGGAGAACATGCGAATGCTCAGTCAAAATTCGCAAAAGGATATGAAAGTGAAAAAGGACGTCAAAATTTCATTCCTGAGGAGGCCAGCGATGCTGATGTTAAAGCTAGGCTTGCCGAAATACGCAGGAAAGCAGGCTAATAGGAGTGTATATGGCAATTACACAGGCAGATGTTAATAAAGATATTCGTATGTTGGCAGATAGCATAGAAGATGAAAATCGGCCATTGGTTAATCCTGTACAAGCTTTGAAGATAAGTATGCTGTGGCCATTGAGTTGCGCTGCTGTTTATGCAATTGCTGTCTCCTGGGCTATATATAACTTTACGCCACATATTGATCATTTCGATAATATGACAACCCTAACAGGCGAGTATGGGTTTGTACTTGCAGCCTGTTCCTTAGCTATTGTATTTTGTCTATTCATAGGTGCGTCACTATATGGTCCTGCGCTTGCATACCTATCGCTAAGCGAAGAAGCTAGAGATAAATCTCTAATCATAAGGCGATTAAAAAAAGTTACGTTGAAGGTAGGGGGATTCTTCCTCCTCTGTAACTTAGGGATAGCGGTTCTTTCAATTAAATTCCCTTCTGTTTTAGTTATCTCACCATTCTCAATCATTGTGTCATTTTTGATCACGCAAGGTGTTGTAGGTGCCGAGGCTGCTAGATATGGAATTAGTTCAATTTTTGGCAAAGTGAATAAATTAGCTAATAAAGTCTAGGCATATAGATAGAAGTGCGGGTTCTATCTTTATTGATATTGCTCGCACTTTTTATAACCATTTTAAAATTTAATAGTCATTCTTAAGAGAAAACCTATCTGAAATGATCTCATTTCCTACTACTACCATTGCTCGAAGAGATAATGGTCATGACTCCCCTAAATTTTAGTAGTAATTGACGACAAACAAACTTTTTAACCTAAATTCCCTTTCAAATCAGCCGATAACGTCTCTGTTAGCTATGTCTCGCTAACGGGGACGTTTTTCTATGCACAGGAAGAATTCATGAAATTAAAAAAATTAGCCGTTGTAGGTTTGATCGCTTCTACTCTTGCACTGTCAGGTTGTGGTGCCATGTCCACTGCGGTGAAGAAGCGTAATCTCGATGTCAAAACTCAGATGAGTGAAACCATCTGGCTGGAACCATCATCAGAGAAAACGGTTTATCTTCAAATCCGTAATACTTCTGACAAGGACATGTCTGGTCTGCAGGCACAAATTACAAATGAACTGGCCGCCAAAGGCTACCGCGTCACCAGTTCTCCGGACGCCGCCTACTACTGGATTCAGGCAAACGTGCTGAAAGCCGAAAAAATGGATCTGCGTGATGCGCAGGGTTTCCTGAAAACCGGCTATGAAGGTGGGGCAATGGGCGCTGCTCTGGGGGCTGGTATCACAGCCTACAACTCCAGCTCTGCCGGTGCGACATTGGGTGTAGGGCTGGCCACCGGGCTGATTGGTATGGCTGCGGATGCAATGGTTGAGGACGTCAACTACACGATGGTGACCGATCTGCAAATCTCCGAGCGCAGCAAAGCGACCGTCACGACTGACAATATCGCTGCACTGAAGCAGGGGACCTCAGGCGTCAAGCTACAGACCAGCTCAGAACAGGGCAACCGCGCTAAATACCAGACCCGTGTGGTATCCAATGCCAACAAGGTAAACCTCAAGTTCGAAGAGGCGAAACCTGTCCTGGAAGCTCAGCTGGCCAAATCCATCGCCGGCATCATGTAATACCCTGCGGCTGTGGCGACCGTCACAGCCTGTTCCCCCTCAGACTGATATTCACCGTGTTCTTTCCGGAGCCGGGTGCGTCAGTGCTTTCTGTCAGTTACCAGTAATTACGCTTCCTCGCATGGCTGCGCCAGGCGCAGCCCTGTCTGCGGCGAGCGTTGCGTCCTTAATTTCAAAGGAGCTCGTCCATCATGATGCATCAGATAAATGAACGTGCAGATTACTCAGCTGAATTCTGGTCGCTTATCCATCTGGAAAGCGAGCTGATGGCAGCAAGGGCCTGGATGAATGTATTCGGTTCACTTCCTGAGGGGCAGGGTATGACCATTGTTGCTTTCTGGGCTGGCTATGAATTTACCCTTTACGATCTGGAGCCCCGGGGGTGGCATTCACCGGTTTATAGGGATGTGGCCTCGTCAGTCCGTTCTGTGGCTGCATACATTAATAAACAGGACTGGGAGGACGGATGTCAGCAGGCCAGGTATGAACTGAGTCAGATGTAATAACCTGACGATTAACCCCCACGCGGTACCACATTTTTTCATCACCCTTTTCAACGTTTCTCTCTGATAACACACATCACCGCGCAGGTGATGCGATAACGGCCGGACAACACTCTATGAGCTTCGCAGGAAAAAACCTCACCCAGGGCGGGCAGATGACCGCCTACCGCTGGCGCATGTTCATTCAGGTGAACAACTGGATAGGATTCTGGATCTTCATCCTGTTCGCCGTACTGACTACCGCCATCTTTCTCTGGCGAATCCCTCAGGAAGCCCTGGATAACGGTTCCCTGTGGTGGTTCGCCAGTATCAACAGCAGCTTTATTGACCTTATGCCGGCATCGGGAACGCCAAAAATCTACGACGTTCACTACTGGTATGCGCCGACCGCGACGGCAATGGTGCTGAAAATGACTTTGCCGCAGATTTATACCGACCCGTACATGCAGGCGATGGGCGACCAATGTCTGCGCGAGCTGCAATGGGCGGCCGGCGCCAGCGGGCTTTTCAGTATGGTGGTGTTTATCGCCGTGACCTGGTTTATCGCGAATATCGGCCGAAAGGAGAGCGAGGACGAATATCTCTCCGGCATGCAGCTGACCGACAAGCCAGCGGAAGTGAATAAATTACTGCGCAAAAACGGTGAGATCTCTGATCTGCGCGTAGGCGACCTGCATATGGTCAGGATGGCGGAGGTACTCAATTTCCTGATGCATGGCACTATCGGGGTGGGGAAGTCGACGCTGATACGCTGGTTACTCGACTACATCCGCAAACGCGGTGACCGGGCCATCATCTACGACTCAGGTTGTACCTTCACAGAAACCCATTATAACCCCTCCACCGATATCATCCTTAACGCCCACGACGAGCGCTGTGCCAACTGGCAGATGTGGGGCGAGTGCGTTGACGCGGTCGATTACGACAACCTGGCCGCCAGCCTCATTCCGGTGGAAGGGGAATCCGATCCGTTCTGGGTATCCAGCTCGCGAACCATTTATGCCGATCTCGCGATTCGTATGTCGACGGACCCGGAACGGAGCATTGAGAAGTTCCTCAAAACCCTGCTGTCCCTCAGCATGAAAAATCTGCGTGACTATCTGGCCAACACGCCCTCAGCCAACCTGGTTGAGGAGAAGATCGAGAAAACGGCCATTTCCATTCGCTCGGTGGTAACCAACTACGCTAAAGCCCTTCGCTATCTGCAGGGGCTGGATGACGGAACGAAGCCGCCGTTCACCATCCGGGAGTGGATGATGCAGGAACGCTATGACAGCAGCTGGCTGTTTATTTCAACCCAGGCCCGTCATCGCAAGAGTGTACGCCCGCTGATCTCGCTGTGGGTGTCGCTGGCCACACTGATGCTGCAGAGCATGGGGGAGAACAGCGACCGCCGCGTATGGTTCATTATCGATGAAGCACCCAGCCTGCAGCGCATACCCGAGCTGGCCGAGACACTTGCCGAGGCGCGTAAATTTGGTGGCTGTTTCGTGCTGGGCATGCAGAACATGGCGCAGCTGGTTCACGTCTACGGCCGCGAGCTGGCCAAAAGCATTTTTGACCTGATGAACACGCGTATGTACGGACGTTCGCCGAGCGCCGAGATGGCCAAAGTGGTGGAAGAGGAGCTGGGCAACCAGCGTAAGCGCAAAATCCGTGAGCAGAACAGCTACGGTCTGGACCAGGTGCGTGACGGTGTGTCCCTCGGTAAGGACGAAGTGAATAACCCGATTGTCGACTACGAGCAGATCATGCGTCTGCCAAACCTCAACTTTTATGTTCGCCTCCCGGGTGAGTATCCGGTCGTCCGTCTGAAGCTGAAATATCGCGCGCTGAAGAAACGGCAGGCAGGTCTGATTGAGCGCAATATCCGCGATGCGCTCAGTCCGGAGCTGGAGAGGGTTATTCAGGAGAATGAGCGCGCAGCGGCTGCTGCAGGTCTGACGTTCCTGACCGGTGACGAAGTGCTGGAGAAGGGAAGCGAAATGTCAGCCGCAGCTGACGGTACGGCACATGTTACTTCTGCCGGTACGCCGGCATCATCGCCCGTCGAAAAAAAGACAGCAACACCAGAGACATCGCCGAAGCCTCCTCAGGGCATAGTGACTGAACGGAAACAGGTAGCTGCCATGGAGCCTGTTATCTCCGGTTCTGCGACAGTCGTACCGGAAGAGGGGGCCGGAAAACACAACACGGTGACACCTCCTGTCACTGCAGAGAAAAAAGATAACGTTGTTTCTCTCTGTTCTGTTGGCGCAATGAAGAACCCGGCGGAAGCTCCGGGCAAATTACCTGTCTCCCACGGAGTGACCGTTCACCAGGGTACCGCTGACTCTGTACAAACAATGCCCGATGCCCTCAAGGCCCTGCGAAACCGACATCATGTACCGGAACCACCTGTCGCCTCACCCCTGAGCATGCTGCACAGGGCACGCCAGCGGCCGGCCTCTTCGGAAAGCGATCCGCAGACAGAGGAAAACGGCGGTGAGTCCATGAACCTCGACATGAAAGTGACGGCACTGCCTGACGGCGGCCTGAGTGTGACGACGGCAGGGAAGTCAGTGACACCGCAAACCCCGGATGAAGCCCACAGTACTCACCGGCAGCTGGCGCAGGAAGAAGAGAACATTTTACTTCACCGTCACGCGGACGACCCGGGTTACGACGAAAACGACCATTACTATTACGACAGAGAGCCTGAATTATGATGTCAGTCGCCCCAGTAGCGTCAGCCGGCGAGGCTGCAGGCTACTACAGCAATTCCGATAACTACTATTTTCTGGGCAGCCTGCAGAGCCTCTGGATGGGGGAAGGTGCAAAAGCGCTGGGTCTGGAGGGCAATGTCCGTGGCGATGATCTGACGGCCGTCCTCGAGGGCCGCCTGCCGGACGGCTCACGGCTTGGCAAGGAGGTTAACGGACAGCATGTCCACCGTCCGGGCCATGACCTGACCTTTTCCGCCCCCAAGAGCGTGTCAATTCTGGCACTCATCGGCAACGATAAAGAAATGGTGGAAGCACATAACCATGCCGTCCGCGTGGCGGCTGGCTATGTGGAGAAGCTCATCTCGGCCCGCGACACGAAAGACGGCGTTACGTCCATTGTACACACCGGCAAGATGGTGGCGGCCGCCTATACGCATGATACCTCGCGCAATCTTGATCCTCAGCTGCACACCCATCTCCTGATTGCCAACATGACGGAGTATGCGGGCAAATGGAAAGCCCTGGCCACGGACTATATCCATAACGCCGGCTTTATCGAAACCGTCATGAAGCACCAGGTCACGCTCGGCAAAATCTATCGCAGCGCGCTGCGCGAGCGGGTTGAAGCGCTCGGTCATGAAGTGGAAGAAGTAGGCAAGCATGGCATGTGGGAAATCAAGGGCGTTCCGGAAGAAGTCAGGGACGAGTATTCCTCACGGGGCCGGGAAATTCAGGGGGCCGTGGGGGCTGAAGCCACGCTGCGCAGCCGGGATGTGGCCGCCAAAGACACCCGCAGGGCGAAAGTTGACCCTTCGCGGATGCGCCTGATGGAGCGCTGGCTGGGCCAGATGAAGGAGAAGGGATTTGACCTGAAGGCGTATCAGGAGAGCGTGGTGCCGCGTGATGCAGGTCTTCGTGAGACCGCGCCTCAGCCGGAGCGAGGTCACCAGGCTAAGCCGGTTCCAGCCGGGCCTGAACAGGCTTCTCTGCAGACGTCGTCCACGGCAGAAAAGAGCGTCGACACACCTGCTCAACCCGCAGAACGGGAGAGCCAGTCCCGTCAGCCAGTACGACAACAGACTGACACGCTGAGTCAGCCGGCACAGACCGGTCCCGAAAAGACACCGGCGACCAGGAGCTTACCTGCCGCGCAGCTGGACACTGAAATACCCCGCCCGGAACTGACTGAGGCTGTCCGGCTGGCCATCTCGCAGCTCAGCGACAGTAAAACGCGCTTCACCTTTGGCGAGCTGATGATGACCACCGCTGAGCTGAGTGAACGGCTGCCGGAGATTAAGGATATTCGTGTGGCCATTGATGCAGCGCTGAAGGACGGCATGATTGTGCCGCTGGACAGTGAGAAAGGGGTTTTCACCTCCCGTATTCACCTGCTGGATGAACTCTCGATCCAGGCGCTGAGTCAGGAGCATCTCAAATCCACAAAAGTCGTCAGTTTCACCCGCCCGGCGCAGTACGCGCCGGCGGCGCTTGAAGTTGTGGAGAAGGACGCCCTGGTGCTGATGAATGCCCCGTCAGGCGTGGCGGGCATCCGTGACCTGACCGCGCAGCTGGCCGGTATTGCCGGCGCGAATGGTCGTGATGTGCAGGTGCTGGCCAGCTCTGCCGAGCGCGCCATTTCGCTGGCAAAATCCGACGATTTGCGTGAACGGATTATCAGCCGGCAGCATGTTCTGAGCGGTGATTTCCACCTGAAACCCCAGAGCACGCTGATTATAGAAGGGGCAGAGCGTCTGGGGCTAAAGGAGACGCTGGTTCTGCTGGGCGAAGCGCGCGCGCAGGACGCACAGCTGGTCTTTCTCGACAGTGCCGGACGGCAGGCGAACGGTAACGCCATGTCCGTGCTGGAGTCCGCGGGGGTTGCCCGCTCCCGCCGCACGGAGCCTGCGCCCGGGCTGGAGGCCGAAGTGGTCAGTATTCCGAACAAACGCGACCGTTACGAGGCGCTGGCCAACCGGTTTGCAGAGCTGAGCGGAGGAACTGATAACGTCACCGCCGTCGTGGTCGGCAAACGTGAACAGGCGCAGCTGACGGGCCTGGTACGTGAGGCGCTGCAGAACGCAGGGCAGCTGGGGCGTGACGGCGTGGAGATAGAGGCCCGGCAGCCGGTGTGGCTCGACAGCAAAACGCGCCGCATGCCAGGTTCGTACCGTCCCGGCATGGTGCTTGAAGATCGCACGGACGCAAAAGAGCGTAAGTCCTATGTGATTGACCGGGTGCATGAGGACACGCGAGTCCTCTCGCTAATCGACGGTGACGGCGTGCTGACCCGGATGAAAATCGGGGATATCAGCGCTGACTGGCGTCTCTTCAGCCGTGAAACCCTCAGCGTGGCCACCGGCGAAAAACTGCTGTCCGTGGCGGGCGACCGCGAGCACAGCCTGAAGGCCAAAGATCGTCTTGAGGTGACCGGGATAAGTGAAAAGGGGATTGAGGTTAAACGGGGGGAAGACACACTGACGCTGCCAAAAGACCAGCCGCTCTATCTGTCACATGCTTACGTGACCGCGCCGGGCGGACGGGATAACGACACCGGCGTGGTGCTGGCCGCGCTCAACAGCCGCGACATATCGACCCAGACCATGAACTCTCTGGCACAGAGTGGCCACCGGGCGGAAGTGTTCACCGCCGAAGTGCAGGACCGGGCTGAAGCCCGGCTGCAGCGCATGAAGACCAATGCCTCTCCCGTGCAGCTGGTCAGAAACCTGAGCGGTCACCAGGACGTCAGTCAGGCGGTTGATTCACTGCATCACAGCGTCCGGACGGACGCGGGTCTGGCCGTGTGGCGTGCCATTAACGACCAGCGCACCGTGGTGATCAGCGAGCTTAAGCTGGCGACGGAAGCGCAGAAATATCATCCCGACCTCGAAGCCATCGGGAATGAAATTGGCGCGATGATTAAAAATGGCGAGCTGTTGTCCGTATCCGCAGGGGGAGAGCCGGTACTGGTGTCCCGGTCCACCTGGGAGATGGAGAAAGCCATTCTGCGCGTGGTGGAGGAAGGGAAAGGTACGCAGCAGCCGTTGCTGGAACAGGTACCGGAGGCCGTGCTGAACGGACTCACCGATGGCCAGAAAAAGGCGACCACCCTGGTGCTGGGTACCACCGATCAGTTTATCGGGATTCAGGGCTATGCCGGCGTGGGGAAAACCACGCAGCTGAAGGCGGTGATATCTGCACTGGAGACCCTGCCGGCGGACGTTCGTCCGGTGATGACGGGGCTTGCTCCTACGCACCAGGCGGTGAAAGAAATGAGCGACGTCGGTGTACGGGCGCATACCATCAAATCTTTTGTCGTTGAGCATGACCAGGTGACGGCCGCAGGCGGGAAACCTGACTATAAAGGCCAGGTGTTTCTTATTGATGAATCATCAATGGCAGGCAACCAGGATACGGCGGTACTGTTCCAGGCCATTGCCAGCGGCGGTGGTCGCGCGGTCTCGATGGGTGATATCGACCAGTTTGAAGCGGTCGACGTGGGCGCGCCCTTTAAGCTGATGCAGGAGCGCAGCCCGATGGATGTGGCCATCATGAAGCAAATCGTCCGCCAGAAAGACCTGCAGCTGCGAGGCGCCGTCCACGACATCATTGATAACCGGATCGATGCGGCCCTGCAGCGCATTGAAACCCAGCCGGCTGACCGTGTGGCGCGTAGCGCTTCAGCCGCGCTTCCGGAAAGTGCGATTCAGGAAACGGAGACGCCTGTTAGCGACATCGTGGCTGACTGGAAGGACCGGACACCGGAGGCGCGGTCCCGTACGCTCATCATTGCGCAGCTGAACGCCGACCGTAAGGCGATAAATGCCGGCATTCATGCCACGCTGGCTGAGCGGGGAGAACTGGGAGAGAAGGCTATTAAGGTGCCTGTGCTCGATAAAATCACCCATACGCGCCATGCGTTCAATAAAACAGAGGCCTGGGAAGCAGGGATGGTGGTTAAACGCGGTGACCGCTACCAGGATGTGGTGGCCGTTGACCGTAACGGCAGAACGGTGACGGTACGTGATGAGGAAGGGAAGATTGCTCTGGTTTCACCGAAGGAGCTGATCAGCGGTGACGTGCAGCTGTTTCGCCGCAGCGAGATGGAAGTCCGTTCCGGCGATCTGCTTAAGTTCACGGCGACCGATCGCGAACAGGGACAGATGGCCAACCAGCGCTATACGGTGGAGTCGGTCAGCGAGGAGGGGAATATCCGTCTGAAAGGGGAGAACGGTCGCGTCACCATCAATCCGGAGAAGGTCCGGGCGCAGCAGCATATCGACTACGGCTGGGCCGTCACCGGCTACGGTGCACAGGGGGCCAGTAGCGATTATGTCATTGCGCTTGAGGGCACGAAAGACGGGCGTAAGGCACTGGCTTCCCGTCGTGCCTTCTACATTTCAACTTCCCGCGTCAAGGAGCACGTCCAGATTTACACCGACAAGAAAGCGGACTGGGTTAAGGCGATAAAAACACCGGAGCGTGATATCAAAACGGCGCACGATGCGCTGGCACCAGAAACGCAGCGCAAACAGGCGAAAGCCATCTGGGCAATGGGGCAGCCGGTGAATAAAACGGCCATCGGGCGCGCCTGGGTGCGCCATCAGGGCATGCAGGAGGCGTCACTGACGGCAAAAATCATCCCGGCCACCCGGCGCTTTCCTGAACCGGCGCTGGCGCTGCCGGTGTATGACAACAATGGCAGGAGTGCGGGCCTGGCTATGGTTTCCCTGGTTTCCAGCCCGGAAGGACGGATAACGCAGGGTGAGACCCGGATGGTCATGACAGAGCGTGCCCGTGGCGCCGTGCTGCAGCGGAGTCAGTCCGGAAACACGATTGTGGCCAGCGACCTGACGGCTGCACTCGATGCAGTACGAATTCATCCAAAGGACGGCGTGGTCTGGCAGACCGGTGATGAACCGCCTTCAGCATGGCTGCTTAAGGTAAGCGGTGGGACAAAACAGGATGTGTCACCGGGTATTGTCTCCACGCTGACGGACGAACAGAACGTACAGCAGTTGCGCGAGCAAATGCTGGCAGACCAGGTTCGCAATGAAGAAGCCGGACGGAGCAAGCAGCCGGAGTCGTTGCTGGCGGAAGTTCCACAGGAAGAGGTGATCAGACTGAAACCGGAAGACATTAACCCGCGTAAACCGGAACCACTCAACCCGGACGCGGATGTGATCGCGAGGGTCAGAGGTGAGGAAAACACCGATGGACAGGAAATAAAAGCCGCTGCAAGCGTCAGAAGCGAGCTGGAAGGTGCTGACAAGACCGCCGGTGAACAGTCGCGGGCATCGCGTGTGATTGCAGATCTGGCAAACGCTGAACGAGACATGCTCAGGGTGGCAGAAAATACTGAACGCGGCCGCATGCCGGAACGTGAAGAACAGACCCTCACCCGAACCATTCAGAAAGAACGTTAATCTCCCTTTTAACCATGAGAATCAGACAATGAAAGCAAACAAATTAGCCGCATTAATAGTTACAACATACATTGGCTTTATTTCAATGGCACACGCTTCGGCACCTCAGCCCTTATTCAGCCCGGAGCAGGAGGCTCGTATCGGCGAAATCGCTGCCGACTATCTGGTATCTCACCCGGAGATTCTGGTGACCGTCAGTAATAAGCTGCAGGAACAGCAGGAGGCACGTAAGCAGAAGATGTTTGCACTCAACGTGATGGAGAATCAGGCGAACCTTCTGCATGATCCGGACACCCCGGCTTACGGGCCTGATAATGCAAAGGTCGCGGTGATTGAATTCTTTGATTACCAGTGCGTGTTCTGCAGCCGCTTCGCGCCGGAGCTGGAGAAGGTCATGAAAGCGCAGCCGGACGTCCGCTACCTCTTTAAGGAGTGGCCAATATTTGGTGGTCGCTGGGAAGCTTCACTTCAGGCTGCACAGCAGGGGCTGACGGTCTGGCAACAGAAAGGGCCGCAGGCCTATGTCACCTATCACAATGCCATCTACGCCACCGGTCATAATGAAGGCAAACTGACGGCGCAGGATATTCACGGGGCAGCGGCGAAGGCGGGACTGGCCGCCCCAGCGCCTGGCGACAATACCGCGTCCCTTGAGAAAAACAGTAACCTGGCAGAGGCGCTGGGACTCACCGGAACGCCGGGGATCATCGTCATGCCCGTTAGCGGGGCGACTCCCGACACCATCACGGTTTTCCCGGAAGCCGTTACCGATGATAGGTTGTTGTCTGCCATCCATAAAGCCAACTTGGATAAATGATGTGCGTTGAAGACGATCTCACACCAGAAATCTAATCAGGACATTTTATATCGATAACAGGATATAATAAAAAGCCCAGCATATAGCTGGGCTTTTTATGTCACCGCATGAGGTCTGGTTACCTCATGATCATAATTACTATACAGCCGACTGTTGGTCTTGCTGTTTACGTTTGGCGTCAAGCGCCTGCAACTCACGGATCGATAAGAACATAAAGCAGGTTCCGTATTCATCCGGAGTGTCTTCAACCAATGTAAAACGATGCCGCTCGTAAAACTTCACAACATCTTCCTTAGCATCAAGGACAACACCCTTGACGTCATTGGCAATTGAAGCAACATCAAGTGCATGGTCCAGAGCCACGCCAAGCAACTGCTTACCCCAGCCGTCTTTTTGATACTCTTTAGTAACGGCAATCATAGATATCTTTACTACGGGCACTGCCTTAGGGAGCGAGTAGGGAAACGCGTCCCCAGGCAGTTCGTCCTTTCCCGTAAGATGGAGATGAACGCTGACAAATCCTGCAATCCGTTCTTCTTTGTTGGGGTCAAGAAGAACAAAGATTTTTTTGTTGTCGCGTTCACCGTCTCTCTTAAGGTTACTTTTAACGTAGTCATTAATAACCTTATCTCCACAATCAAAATCTTTAACCCCTTTGTAAGAACTGCCTTTCTTAAAGGCTTCAATTACAAAGGGTTTTGGTTCAGTATTACCTTGTAACATAGCGGCGTTTCTCCACCATTAGCCGCTCCAGCTCATCATCCTTGTCCGTGACAGGCGCATCAATTAGTGCGTTCAGTTTGTTCCACGCTTCCTCTGTCAGCAAACGCATGCGTTGTTTTTCAAGCGTTTTCTGTGCTAGTTCAGTGGCAGCCAAAACAATAAACGAACTCATATCAACTCCCATTAAGGAAGAAGCGGAACGTACTTTTTCTTTGAAATCCGAAGTTGTTCTCAACTCCAGGCGTGTATTTTTAACTTCTGAAGTAGGAAAAATACCTACTTCTTTTTCATTGAGCGCGGTGGCCGAAGCCAAACCTTCAGAACCACCACGTAAGTGGTTGTTTCTCATAATATAAACCTTATAGAAAAATAAAAATGTAGTGAGCCTCCTTAACGTTTATGAGTATCTTCGGTGCCTGCAGAAAGATGTTGCGGGCCGGTTTATTTTGGATTCATCTAAATCTGTAAAAAGCTCTCTATTAAAAATGTTTGCACGGATTGTGTATGAGGACATGTTTGGATTCCTTAAGTAGATTGATCGTTTTCTAATACAAGTCATTGAATTAATTATAAATATAATTTTAACTAAAATTTAACATTTCTGGTACGTACAATGTACGGTTTTAAAGATACAGGTTAAAAATGAATCTGTCAAATGTCCGGATAATGCCCGTACATTGGATGGAAGATGATTTCACCTGTACCTTTTTCCGGGAGCACCCAGAAAACTGTTGAGATATTAGAGGCCTGATGCTCTATTTTGACAAAACTAAGAAAGTGCCCTCGGATGCCAGATCCATCTTCGAGGGGGAGTTTGATGTACATTAAGCCTGTTTTTGTAGAGGTTTGCTGGAACAGGGCGACTGTTAATGAAAAAGCGTGATGAACAGCAGGCGCTCAAGTGAGTTTTGATAAAAGGATCTTAAGGTGAAATTTTTAGGCAAATTGAATATTACAGTGTCTGATATCCTCTCACTCTTGGCATTAGTGATTTCAGGTGTGGCCGCGTACTTCACCATTCAGGCTGATTTCCGCTCACAAAACACTGACAGGCAGGTATCTCTGGTGGTCATGGAATCCATAGGGGATAAGTTAAAGCGCTATGCTGAAAATGCTAATTCTTCGTATCGCGTGCTGCGCGCGTACAGGGAAATGGCGTTTGAATACCCTGAAAAACAGGTCACCTCAGAGAAACTTACTCTCGAATATCTTGAAAAACAAAGTACGCGGGATGCCACATTTTCCGAGGACCTGCTGCTCTCGCTGGCAAAGAGTGAAAGCGAAACTGCACGGAAAATTGCCCGCTGCTATTCGCAATACGAAAGTACAGTTAATGATGCCAAACAGTTTTCCGGCACAACACCTGAGACGCTGACTATTCCACAACACATGACGCTTGCAGTCATGTTGTCCCGCTTCAAAAAAGTCAGTGATGCCTGTGAAGATGCGGACAAAAGTTTGTCGCTGCATATTGCCTCACAAGCTCCCCTCCGGGGGACGCTTGGTGAGCTGGAGGAAGCTCAGGTATTGGTGCTTGAAGGAATGTTCCATACCGGCAGCGGGAAAAGGATTGTATCATCCCAAAATGGGCATGAGGGACATTAGTTTCGGGCATGACCTTCTCGCAAGGTCGCAGGTAAACACGGAAGAATATAATACTGTCCGAACGTCTTTGTTCCGGCGGTGCAGCTACAACCACAACGGCATCTGGCCAGTGTCAGAAAACCACCGACCATCCACAGATCCAAACCACCCCCGGTTCAGAAGGGAAAGCAGGATGGTCGGCCGGCCTCACTTTATCGCAAACCCTGCCGCGGTGCCACAGGCATTGTAGCCCGGACGGGGTCCGGTATATCATCATGTTAAGTTAATATCATATTAACTTAACATGATGCCCTCTAGATATCCTGTGCCGCGTCAGGTCAGGTCCAGGCGATCACGGGCCGTGCGCAGGCGCGCTTCGCCGCGGCGATCGTACTGCTGGGTGGTGGTGACGCTGGCGTGGCCCATCGCATCCTTCACGGTAATCAGGTCTTCACCGTTATCCAGCATGGCGGTCGCAAAGGTTCGCCTTAAATCGTGCGGAGCGCATTTCGCTATTCCGGCCTGCCGCTGGCGCACCTGCAGAACATGGTACACCGCCTGGTCGGTCAGCCGGTCGTTCGTCAGGGCGTCAAAGCGGCGGATACGGGTGAACAACGGCCCGTCTTTTTCCCCCGGATGTCTTCAACCCACTTCTGGAGCCGCTGCCAGGTGCCGGCCGGCATATAGGCCAGCCTCTCCTTGTTGCCCTTGCCCAGCACCCGGAGCGCCCGCTCATCTGTGACAACGTCACGAAAATCCAGCCCTACAGCCTCCGACCTGCGCAGGCCGCAGCCGAGAATGACGGCCAGCATTGCAGCATCGCGTACCCCGATGCTGGAGTCATCGGCCTCGCAGGCACCAAACAGCGCCCGTATCTCCTCCGGAGGCAGAGCCCGGCCACGCGGAAGACGGCTGCCGCGCAGGTTACGCACCGCCCGGATATGCTGGAAGCTCTCCACGTCCATCAGCCTTAGCATCCAGGCTTCCTTCGCCACGCCCTTGAGTGCCGAAAGGTAGGTGTTGACGGTGGCCGTGGCCCGGCCGGTGTCACGCAGCAGTTCGGTCACGGCCATCACGTGATGGCGCCGCAGGCTGCCCCAGCTGCAGGCATCGAGAGATGAGGCACCGAGCATGCCGGCGACGATGTTCAGAAACGAGGCCATGGTCTGTCGGCTCCGGGGCGAATTAAGAGACAGCAGGTAGGCCCGGGCCGGGCTGACCGGAGCATTCTCACCGGCCAGCGCCGGCAGAAACTCCTCACCGGATGACATGACGTCTGTGGGCAGACTCAGATCCGGTTCGTCATCGGGTATCAGGGTCATGTCGGGCTCCGTCCGGGCCGGAAAGCCTCCGGCGCGCTGCGTGAAAAATCGGGGAAATGATACCGTCAGAGCGTACCGCAGAGAGTCTACTTTTTCAAACATACATTTTAGTAAGTAGAAAACAAAAATTTAGATATTTTAGAACAAAATCATACACGGGTTTTCCAGAGCAAATTTTTAAAGATATAATGTAAAATACAAGCTTAGTTATGTGAGATAAAAAATGATTGCTGATGAAGAATTTGACGAAGCGAACGCTAATGTTGTAGTACCCATAGACAAGGAACTGAAAGTCGAAATGGAGAAATTTGATGATTCTCCATCTGCACATCCTTGGGATCCTGAAAAAATAAGAATTACAACAAAGCATTTTTCCCTACGTGAAGTAGTGGACCAAATAAACGATAATGATATTGATCTCTCACCCGACTTCCAGCGTGATTACGTCTGGAGCACTCAACAAAAGATTAGATTGATTGAATCAGTATTATTAGGCATTCCTTTGCCAGCTTTCTATTTCAATCAGGAATCTGACGGATCATTTCAGATAGTCGATGGAGTGCAAAGATTAAGTACTATATCTTCTTTCATGAATAATTTATATTCATTGCAATCCCAACATTTAGAGTATCTTAAGCATTTAGATGGGATTAATTTTGAAAATCTTCCTTCTCTAGAATTGAGGCGTTTCAGGGCTACTCAAATTGTAGTTCATGTAATAGAGCCATCAACACCTAATGGTATTAAATACGATATATTTAGCAGGGTAAATACTTTAGGTAGCCCGCTCAAGCCGCAAGAAATAAGACATGCTATGAGCACATCACGTGCAAGAGAATATTTGAAATTACTTTCAGAGAATGACTTTTTTGATAATGCTACCGGCTGGAATTTTTGGAATTCAGTTGATGGTATAAAAGTACGCGATAGCGGACGTATGACTAATCAGGAGTTGGTCTTACGGTATTGCGCATTCAAAATGACTTCTATTGATGAGTATAGAAATTATGCAAGCTTAGACCGTTTTTTGATTGATTTTACACGTCGGCTTGATGGAAGAAAATCTGAGGAGTCGGATCTAGCCCCTATTAGTGACGATGAGTTAGATTTACTTTATCAAAGCTTCATATCGTCGATGAGAAGTGCATATGATATTCTTGGCGATAACGCATTTCGAAGAATAGAAGAAGGTAAAAAACGAGGGCCTATAAATAGAGCTATTTTTGAATCTCAAAGTATCGCTTTGTCTTTATTTCCTTATAACAAACTTATAGATAAGAAAGAGGAAGTAAAACAATCCTTACTGGAGCTATTCAAAGATGAGAGCTATCTGAAGTCTGTAACTGTGAGCACCGGTTCACCTAGCGCGGTAATAGCAAGATTAACCAAACCAATAAATGAATTAAAGAGTATACTTAATGATTAAAACAGTTAAGATTGAAGGTTTCAAGCGATTCATTTCTGAAACCTTTCCACTAAAAAATCTAACAATTTTAGCTGGAGTAAATGGTGCAGGTAAATCATCACTTATTCAAGCAATTTTGTTATCTCATGAAGCCTCTAAAGGTCACAATACAGTACCATTAGACACTGCTTATGGCGTAGATCTTGGGACAGTACAAGATATAATGAACTGGCGTAATGGAAAGGAAGAGATTGATATCTCCCTTGAATTTAATAATGGAGTGCATGGTGAGTTCAAATTTACATCTTCAAATTTATTCTCTTTATATTTGGATGTGAAGTACTTTTACTCTGGAGAGTATTTTAATACAGAAAATAGATCATTTATATATTTGTCAGCGGAACGATTTGGCCCAAAAACAGAATATAAATTCACGTCAAAGCATCATCAAGAACTAGAGCTTGGAATTAGAGGGGAATATTGTGCACAGCTTATAGATGGCATTGGTTTAATGCCTATTAATCACGCCTCCAGAACTCATCCTGACACTCCAGAAAATGAAGCTCTTTTTTTGAATTACCAATTGGAAAGATGGCTTTCTGAAATTTTTAGACCTATTAAAGTACGCTCAGAAAAATATGGATCAAATACATCCTCCTCACTACAATTCAAAGTTGAAAATGGAGAGTGGGTTAAAGCTTCAAATATGGGGTTTGGGGTAACATATGTTTTACCAATAATTCTTGCAGGTTTAGTGATTAAAGAGAATGGTCTGCTTATAATTGAAAACCCAGAAGCTCATTTGCATCCTGCTGGCCAATCAAAAATTGGAGAATATATTGGTTGGTTATCTGCGAAAGGGGTTCAGGTTTTAGTGGAGACTCACTCAGATCATGTCCTTAATGGTATAAGGAAATCTATAGCAGCTAAAAATAACATTTCACATAAAGATGCAAATGTTTTATTTTTTGATAATAACGAAAAAGAACCATCAATTACTGAGTTACATTTTACTGAATATGGCGGTTTATCTGGATGGCCAAACTCTTTCTTCGATCAATACCAACTAGATACAGCTACTCTCGGTAAATTTAGACGGAGCAGAATATAAAATGTCATTCGTTATTGATTCATCTGACTGGGATTTTATAAATCTCACATGTCCAGAAATTGCTATTATTTTAGAAAACTTCCTAGATAGGCTATATATCGCTAAGGAACGTGGAGAAGATTTCTTTTTCGGTAATGAATTTCAGAGCAAAAATGTATGTAGGGGAATGGATCTTTGGACATTCCTTTGCTCTCCAGAATCTGCTGAAATCGACAAGGGAATCAAAGATGAATTAGCGTCATATATAAATCGTGGATGTTTTTATGAGGATATGGAAAATTTATGGCCCCCTACCTTTCTAAAAAGTGATGTCACTGATAGTTCTGGTGCAATTGTCGGACTTGATTATGCTTATGCTTATCATAACTTGATTAACAATACCCCTTTCGCCTGTATATCACTCAGGGATAAATCAAAGCTTCCGGTTTCGTCAACATATGGACAATTAGAAATTTACTTTGTTAATTCTGAAAAAAGCAATTTAACATTCTGGAGAGAGTGTGCATTATCGACAGTAAGGGATACCCAGGAAAACTTACATAATCTTTCAAGCCATCTTTATCCTGATTTATATTTCTTCAAAGGTGTATGGGACGGAATAGACTCGTTTGAGGGAGGCTATTCTTCTGTTTATCAAAAACTAAAAAAATATTTAGAAGTATTCAACGATTATGGTAATTGGATTTATTCCGCTCCACCTCCTGCGATACATATTAGCGATACAATTAATTCAACAATAGGTCAGAAGCCAACCAATGAACTAATTGAAGAACGATTCCAAGCCTTAGGATTATGTGTAGCGCCTGAAAAACCAGATGTTAGAAAAAATGAAAAATGTCGAAAAGAAAGAGAGATAGTTATTAACAAAACCACGCATTATTGTGAATGGCATGGTAAGTTTGAGCCACATCAAAATAGAATTCATGTACATGGCCCAACATCACATTCTGCAGGAAAATTTATTATTGCTATTTTTTGTAAGCATCTATCATTGCCCAAGCATAAATAAATGTACCGAGCCGGCTGGCCGCGGGACGTGTAGTAAGACGCCGGTCAATCACGTCCTGAAGGATCCCGAGTCGGTTCACATCGTTCATCGAGAAAAACTCCATTCCGCGTCTTATCCTTTGAAAGTAATGATCGCTGGAGTGAGGCTATAGCACGGACATGTATATGGTCAGATGCTGACATCTCAATTTAGCTACCACACTATCAGTTCGCATAACAAAGATTATGTTAAATTAATTAGTTTTTTCATTAATAATCAATTAGTTATCTTACAGAAACACTCCCTCAGGGTCTCACAACCTACTGTGGTAACTTGAGAAACAGTGTACGTTCCTGGGTTTGCGATGCCTTAAAGCCATGGTGAAGATAAAAACTTTTGGCTTCTTCAGTCAGTACATGAACCATGATCGCCCGGACTCCAATATTCTCTGCTACACGGTAACAGCGCAGAACTGCATCGTGCAGTAGATCAGCGCCTAATCCTTGGCCACGGAAAGATGCATCGACTGCCAGGCGAGCAAGTATGATTACCGGAATAGGATCTGGCATGTTACGCCTGAGACTTCCCGTGGCTTCCACGTGGTTAACGCTGCCGGTGGCCAGAGAGTAAAAACCGGCAACCTGTTTCGTGTCTGCTTTACAAACTACGAACGTTCGGGCGGCCCCCAGAGCCTGATTTTTCAATCCTCGCTGTTTAAGCCAGTCATCAAGTACAGCCTCCCCACAGGCGAACTCAGCAAGTTGATGGGAGCTGGATAACGGTTCTGGTGCTGTTACACGTTCCACTGAGGTTTCCTTGCCAGCAGTTTATCAATGGCAACGTTATCCGCAACAGGTGCATCGAGCATATCAATGAACTCTGCATACTGCTCATCGTTAAAATTAAAAACGCGACGGTCGAGGATCACATTCTCAGCAGCCTGGCATGCCATTTCTAGGATGAAGTCCGTGCGTGATTTATGGAGAATCTCTGCTGCAGCATCAATAAGTGCTCTTTGAGATTCTTTAGCTCTAAGGTTGAGCTGAACATCTGATTTCATGAATGCGCTCCTTGTAAAGCAATTGCTATACAAGCATATCATAAAGGTGTTGTATAGCAAACGCTATACAGATTTATCCAATGCAGTGATAATACGAAAGAGTCAGCGTGTAACTACTGTGGTAACCCCACTCCTCTAAATTTCACTTCCCTGCCCAGGCATAACTAATCAAACCCAACTCACTGACATTACTGAGCGCGGCGTCGGTTAAAAACCCCTTCAGGACAATTAGCACGCAAACAATGGACGCTAATATGGCCTGACATCTGGAAATATTGCCAGCGAGAAGGTAGTATTCGTATCGTCAGCGATCGTCTTGTGGTGGGACAGATTGTTGATCCAGATTACTTTTGTGACCTATCTCAAACTGACGGTTTGACTGCTTTGTGGTGAGGCAGGCGGGTGGCAAAAAGCGTTGACGGGAGAAATGCGGACTTCCGGAAACAGACAGGGACAGGACGTGTCCAGTAAAAACGTTCAGGAGCAGGCGACGGAATTTCCCGGAGCCTGAATGCAAAAACCCCCCGATATCTGCTACGAACTTGGCGGAACGTCAGATATCAGGGGGTCCAAAAGCAGGCGCGTTGCCTGTGAAGGATTATAACGCATGCACCATAGAAAACAACACCCGGCCGCCATAAGAACAGGCCGCCGTGAATGACAAGCAGATTTCTGTTCACTGGTCTGAACTTCCGGCCGAAGAGTTAATCCGTTTCTGGCAGGACGTTGATGCCGGCACACAGGATAATTTTCTTACTGAGCCGGTCAAAAAGCGGACCCGCCGTAAGCGCGGTGAACACTCCACAAAAGCCAAATGTGAAAACCCGTCCTGGTTCCGTCCTGAGCATTATAAAAAGCTCTCCGGGGAACTGGGGCATGCCTACAACCGTCTCGTGATGTTCGACAAGCGGACCGGCCGCCCCAGACTGCGTGTTCACGTTTCCCGTCATCCCCTTTTTGTCACGGGTCGCCGTAAGGCAGGACGCAAATATGGTTTCCGGCCGGAACGCCGGAGCCTGATTGACTCCCTCTGGCCCCTGCTCATCAGTTTCTGTGATGGCGGCAAGCATACCGTCGGCATGTGTATCTCCAGGCTGGCCAGAGAGTTAAGCCCGAAGGACGCTAAAGGAAATGTCATCCCGGAAACGGAGGTGACGGTGTCACGCTTATCCCGCCTGATTGAAGAGCAGGTACGCTTTGGTGTGCTTGGGCTGGCGGAAGAGCGCACCTGGGATCGGGAATCCCGCTCCTGGCTGCCGACTTATGTTTATATCACCCCTATGGGATTCCAGATGCTGGGCGTCAATATGGACAAGCTGTTTAAGGAGCAGGATAAGAAGCTCCGTCAGAGCGCCGAGCGCGAGCAGCTGATCCGGGACGGGGTGATTAACGAACATTATGATGTCCAGCCCCACTCTGCGCGTAAATGCTGGTCTGCCCGTAAGCGCCGTGAAGCACTGATTTACCGTCGTAAAAAAGGCGCTGAGCGTAAACGAGCCAATAACCTGATAAAGCTGCCGGTGGATGAACGTCTTCATGCCATGGAAAAATGGGTTTTCAAAACCCTTCCTCATGATGAGGCGTACTGGTGTACGCCGGAACGACTGACACAGCTGGCGATTCAGCATCTTTACCAGCTGGACCTGGCGCTGTCACCGCCGGACTAGCCGCGACATACGGCACATCATCTCCCTCTGTTCACATGCCCCTCGCCGGGGCTTATTGTGCTGGTTTTTCCCGGAAAAATTGAGCGTTTTTTGTTCCCGTCACCCGGTCGGGCTGCATTTACTGACGCAAACGCATTACCCTGATGGCCTGGAAAACCGACGAATTCTTTTTTCCACAGAAATCCGCAAACGAATAAGTCACCTTTTCCGGAAAGGAAAAAAACAGAACCCGCAATTTAATCTAACCCCCCTTTTTTTATCGCTCTGTTCATTTCATTCCAGAGTGGATCTTTGTCTTCCGCCACTCTGTGGATAATTAAAAAGGCCTTCGCATGCAGCGGCCTCACGGCCGCGCGCTCAGATGAAAATCAAAAGTACCTCCCGTCGCAGGCGACAGGCCCCGTTCTGGCCAGAACCTGACACCCTCTCCTGGCCTGACCCCTGCTAAACCGACGCCGCCCCGGCCCGAAGGGCCGGAACACCCTCGCTTTAAGAGGGATGTTGTAACTAGTATTAAGAGTAGCTGTAGTTAAGTCGCGGTAATCCCTTTATACACGCTCGTAAGCGCCTGACGGCGCTAACGCGGAGATACAGCCCGTCAGCGGCCAGAGGCCTTGACGGACTCACTCCGACCGCGCACATTAGTAATCGGAAAGCTTTAAGCGGGTATGGCTTTGCAGGGAAAGGGATGGGATTGGCAGAACCTATCAATCCGTAACGGCTGATGCCGGTTACGACGCCCCTAACCAGAATCACCCGGTTCAGCTCCGGCTGGCGTCTCCATGCCGCTTCGCGGCATACATTTACCCTTTAAAGCAGGGTTGCCTAAATCCGGGAGCGCGATAAGCTTAAACGGGTGATTTTCAATCAGGATGAGTAAAATGGATATAATTCTTCCGGGAAACAAGAGCCAGGCACGAGTCTGGGCAGAAACCATGATTAATCTGGAGGCCCGCAAACTCGTCAATACCGCTAATATTGTTGGCGCCCGACATCTGGGGGATGGATTGACGCGTCTCAAATTCATCGATGAAATTAAATCTGTCATTAATGGCGAATTTGAGCGTGCCCGGCGGGCAAAGTCTGACGAAGAGTGCATGACCTGCCTGCGTAACCTGCAGGCCGAAAACAGCAGTCTGCTTGAGCAGAGCCGTCAGCTCCAGACCGGTTATGCGAAACTATATGCCCAGATCAAATACGTCAGGGATGAAGACCGGATGGTCGGTTATGTCATCTCAGGAATTAAAGTGGTGCTGGCAGGTATGCAGGGCGCATTTGGCTTCGTGCTGACTTCCTCAATGACACCCGTTGGCGTTCTTGCCGGGGCTATTCTGATTGTCGACTCGGCCAACACGATAACCCGTGAAGTTGGTCGTCAGTTCCTGAATGAACCTGACACGCAGGGTATGTTTGGTGATGGTGCCATGAACATCGCTAAATTCATGGGATTTGAACGATCAACAGGGTTGGGGATATACAACGGGATCGCACTTGCAGGCAATATCTACAGTGTCTATGGATTAATGGCCAGACCTGGAACATGGCGTCTGTTTAACTATATCAGCACCGATTTTTACCGGAAAATCGACACCATGTCCCGGGGTAAACTGACAATGAAAATTGTGGGATGGGGGGTAAAGGCTAAGGTTGTTTTCGATCTGATCACTTCTGATGACGCCGGGAAATGAGATTCCGGCGGTAATGCCATGATTTATAGGCCAGCTTCAAAGGCATGGTAATCGTAAACAGAGTGCCAAGAACAAGAATAGCCACGCCAAAGGAAATGGCATGCATCCTCGAGCCAGCCAAAAGTGTGGCCACAAAAATCAGTAACATGACTGACAGCACCCATATCAGGGCCTTAAAACGGTTTGCCAGATCGTTCAGCAGGGTATCCATCTCCGTACCCGTTTTAGCTGAACTGGCCCGCAGCCGGACAATGTCCTCTTCACTGAAGCCGTGGTTCGTCAGATCACTTTCATGGTTCATGCTTCTCTCCTTTTCCCTGCGGGAAGTTTAACATGCCCTGCGCTAATAACCAGTTAAGCCCGACCGATAACCTGTCAGGTGGTTACGGGCTATCAGCTCTTTCTCACTGATAGCCATCACGTCATCCTAAGTCAGCCAAAAGCAGACTGTACCAGACCAATAATCCCCAGGTGGCCGGCGTAAGCATAATAAAAGAAATTACGCGGCATGAAACGCTGGCGGCCTTCCGGACAGATTTCCCTGCAGAAAGAAACCACCACCAGGGGGAATACCAGAGTAGGCAGCGTGGCCAGTAATAATGTTTCTGCGGGCAGGTTCAGGATATGCGACAACCCGTTTAAACAAATCAGTGACAGCACGACGCCAGCGACCGCCAGTCGCTTCACTCCGGGTATGCCGCTGCCTGATAAGGTTGCCATACTGATGGCCAGCGTAATTCCTGCCAGCCCGTAGCTTGCCGGCTCCAGTGGCCAAATCATTAGGGCCAGGATCAGATATCCGGCAAGCATTCCTTTCCGGCCGTGCCGGTACTGCAGGGCAAGCAGCTGCGTGACGCCGGCAAACACGAACAGAATGTTCAGGGCCCACCAGGGCTGGTGATGCAGGAAGGCCAGGCTGAACATCGGCTGCGTAATGATTGCCCAGATCCACAACCGATTGGCTCTCTTCTGCAGTCGTTCCGGGGTGCGCTGTACGTTCATCGCCCATATAAGCGTGAACAGGGGGAAGGCCATCCGGCCAAGCGCATACATCATCGGCCAGGCTGGCGACAGAAACACCGTATTGGTGTGGTCGATAATCATGGCCAGAAGTGCGAGGAGCTTGACCATATCGAGAGCAGCGGGACTGAGCTGGCTGGCGTTCCGGATTTTGGGAAGAACGTCGGGTACTGAATGATTCATGCTGTATATTCCCCTGGCGACACGCGGTTAACAGCCAGCCCTGAACATAATGCCAGAATGCCCTGCCGGTTTGCGTTGTGACCCTGACCTTAAGTTTCTCCAGAATCTTGCGCACCGCAAATTCTGATTTATCACGCAGCACACGCATTGCGCCCGCCACATCCTTATTCTGAATACAAATACTTAAAATATGAAAATCGTTCACACCGCCCCCTTTCTTACTCTCTTATTATCGGCTGTATGAATATTATATTTAGTGCGGTAGGAAAATTCCTAAAAAAATTTTTATATTAGCACCATAAATCATGTCACATTATTGATAATTTTAAATGACTGACGATAGTTTATTAATTATTTGCATTACATGCTGATGCCTTTTCCTTGACCAGAGCAAAATCTTCACGAATAGATTTTGCGGCTGGCTTCCACCCTTTAGCCCATTCCTCATTCATACGGCCTTCACTGACAATCTTCAGGGTGATGGCATAAGGGGTGCGCTGAAGTTTCTTCGACAGCCAGAGTATATGATCATCGATTCTGTCATCCGGAATATCAGCAATAATCGAATGAATAAGGTCAAGATCCTCCGGTGCCCATGGTTTTCCTGAACGAGGAAACACTTCATCCGGAAGGCGTGGTTTTTTTTCCTTTTCTTCTTTTACCTGCTTTTTAGCTTCCTTTTCCGCAGTGATGAGGCGCTGCCGTTCCATTAAGCCTCCCAGAGTTGCAACCGTCCTGACCATATTTTCGCGCTGCTCACGTGTAATATTTACTTCACCGCATATAATTGCATTTAACGTATCAACAAGAATTTCCAGTTTGCTTTCGGTTAATTTTAAAGTCATACAATAATCTCCTTAATTTTTATTCGTTTTTAGTTCTTCCTGATGCAGACTACGCCAGCGCCAGGGCTCTGTCTGACCCGGTACTGACCAGAGTCCGACTGACTGACGGCGGGCTTCGGCCTCCAGAACAGCGTAGTCTGGCCGGACGGGTTTTCCGTGGTACCGGTATGCCCAGGCCAGGCCTTTGCGTATCTGTTCGGCATTAACATCCGTCCCGCCAAGCCACACGGTACCGAGCAGACGTCCATAGCGATCCGTATCACTTCCGGTGACAGTTACATGCCGCTGGGCCACCATCGATGAGAGTTCCTGACGGGAACGCTGGCCGAAGGGCTGACTCTTTTCCGGCGCATCGATACCGGCCAGACGAATGCGCGTCAGTTGGTTTCCTGGCTCAAGCATCTCAACGGTATCCCCGTCCAGCACGCGCACAATCCGGCCGCTGATATCTGCACTGGCCGAAAACGCCACAACGAACAGGATCAGCGAGCAAAACTTCCGTTTCATTATTCGTTATCCCCGGTTGCATACACTGCGGTTATTAAGCACGTAAATTTCAACCCGACTTATCCTCCTACGAGGCTTTTTAAAAGGATGTCAAACATTGAATGTTATGTCCTGATCATGGGCAGCTCACCAGTGATATTGAACCCGTCCTGCTTTTTTTGTACCCACAGTAAACTTAGTCTGTATCCTTGTTAAGACAGAATAACGACTGGATATGGCGCTTACCTCTGAAAAATTGATCATAACTAGCAACCATTTTCCCCCAATTTTCAGTCATACATTGGATCTGAGTGATCGCATTGTCGACGTTTGTCAGAGTAAAAGGCTGTGACATGTTTATTCCGTTTTCTACATACTGCTTGTAGCGAGAGAATTCGTTCGTAATATGCATTTCAAGTTCATCGGCACACTTAAGGCAATTTTGTAGAGCGACAAGCATGTTAGTTAAGGCATCCTTCCGACTTCCGGAAGCTACGATCCCATAACTGAGCATCTGAATGGATAGTCTCTCACAGTTACTTAGTATTAGATGATGTCGGGTACGGATCTTGTTAAACAGATTTATCCTAGCCTGCATGACAAGTAGTCTGGATGCAGACGATGGAAACCCGTTGAAACCTGTATAAAATGCGCAAAAACTGCTTGCACGCTCCAGGAGTTCATTTTGCATGTTCAACTCAAGCAGGTTCTCATTCACCATTTTGGTCGCCAGGGTGTAACCTTCCTTAGAAAAAAACTCATTCAGATACTGGCTTGCTTTCCTATATGCAGCAAAAGCGGCGACGGCCATGGCAACGTTAGCAAGTGCGATAATCCAGTTGCTGATGTCATTATTTTTGGTGGCACAGCTCCAGATAATTACTGGGATGAGCATAGCCAAGGTCACCACTGTAGCGGCACAGAGTGCCCGATCAATTCTACTTATCATTGTATTCTCGCGATCACTTAAGGTTTTCTCTGAGCAGAGTGGCTACGTACTACCGCCAGGAACATATTTATCGGGGTGATTATCCAGAATTTTTACTGCATGACTGATGTTGAGCCCGGTCATATTGGTTTTAAGCTCATTCATCATCGCTGCACTGCTAAGTGCGATGTTGTTACCGAGCCTCCCTTGATATCCTTTTGAGGTGACTATCGTTAGTTGATTCAGTGAGGCAAGTTCTGCTCGCCCTGCGCACAGATCGTCTTCCACAGCATGCACATAAAGTGGTGAAGCAGCTACGATAAACTGATCTTTGTGCCTAGCCTGCATCAGAGCCCTCAGGGAGGCACTTCGTCGCTCCGCAGGCGGTCGCGTTGTCAGCCGTTCCCAGTGAGTGCGATGGCAGAACGGCATCGAGGAGAACGTCGCTTCATACGGGACCACCGGGTCTGATACGTGCAGCAGCCCCAGGCCAGCTGAAATCACCCACATTTCGGCACCGTTCCGCGCCGCAGCTGCAGCTGCCCTGCTCCAGTGCTGGCCCGTATACAGCTCGCCGGCGGTCATGGAGGGCGATCCGCGACGGGCCTGCGCCAGCCTTTCCAGCCAGAGCCCGTAAGCTCTCTCCACGTCATGTTCATCCGGAAAGACCGCATCACCTGCAGGCACGGTTTTGCGGCGCGTGCAGGTGACGATGAGATGGACGTTGCCTGTGCTCATGACGGCATCCCCGCGCTGTTGTCGTTCCAGACGATAACCGTGGCCAGATGGTCCGCCACCTCCTGCCCCGTGTAACCGGCCAGGATCGCCAGCGCCCTGTCGCCTGCGTCTCGGGAGAGCGGACTCCGGAACCCGAATCCGTCCATCATCAGGAGCCACTGCAGACGGTCAGTCCAGCGCTCGCCGGGTTTACGGACCGGCGAAAACACAATCTCCGTCAGCTGCCCGCGGTTGCAGTACAGCTGTCGCTGTTCCAGTTCGTCCAGCAGGTTGTTCAGCTCGCGCCGGTCAGCTTCTTCCTGATCCATCAGCGGCCAGCGGATGCGGTGCCACTGCAGCTCCTGCGCCTGGTCGCCCGTGAACCCCGCTCGGGTGAGCAGGTCGGCCAGCGCGGCCTCCGTGTCTTCCTCGTATGTGGCAGCCGTGAGCGGGTCCGCGTCGCGCAGAACGTGCAGCAGGCGCGCCGGTGCCGGCAGCATCCGCAGGGACGCTTCCGGCCTGACCACGGCCAGGCGAATATCCTCAGTCAGCCCGGTGATCCCCAGCGCATGCAGCGCGGCGTCCAGCTGGCTGTACCAGATGCCGGTCAGGTCCGCCGGCGCGGTACCGTCCGGTGTACCCTCCTCCGGCGCGGCGCTCTCATTGATCTGCATCCGGACCGCAATACCCGCCCCGTGGCAGGCCTGGAGCCACTGCGCCACCTGAAGGGGATCGCCCGTCAGGCGCGTCACCTGCCCGGCCGTGTTCCACAGCTGGAGACAGGTGATCCCGTCGAGGCGGATAACATAGTCGCCCCGGCACGCCAGGTGCCAGCGGTCGTCCAGCTCCACCGGCCGGTCTTCAGCCTCCCCGGCCTGGCCGGGCGGGATCAGGGGCAGAACCCGGACCGTTGTCGCGCGCTGCTCCGCCAGGACGCGCGCCTGTTCGTCAGCCAGAAGCGGGGCGGCCAGCGCCCGGCCGGCGTCCGTCAGCTCCACGGCCAGCTGCATGTTAGGGGCGCGCAGGGTGCGCAGCCAGCCCGCGGCTTCCATCCGCCGGCAGGAGGCACGCAGGTTCGGCCCGTACACCGGGGCGTCCCCGGCCTGCTCCAGCACCCGCTCAATATCCCGCGTGGCCACCGGTCCCGGACGTTTCGCACCGAGGGCGGCCAGCACAATCAGCACCCGGCGCTGCAGCGGTGACGGACGACGTGCGTTGGTCATGGTCATGCTGCGTTGTTCCCGTTCCGGATAAGTGCGTTCAGCCGCTCCCAGTCGGCATCAATCTGCTCATAGAAACGGGCATCCGGTGCTCCTGTCTGCCCTTTCAGCGCCAGACGGTGCCAGAAAGACAGGAAGTCCCGGGCTTTGTTCAGCTCCTGGAGATAGTAAGGGCCAGCCTCGCGGAGATCGCAATTTTTAATCTGCGCTTCCGCTTCCTGCAAAAGCTGCTCATAGCTGAGTGAAAACGTCACTTCTTTCTCATCCATCCTGCACGCTCCGTCTGATAATGTCAGTTTAGTGAAAAATTATATCTCGAATGATTTTCCACCAAATAAGTAAACATCATATCAGATATGATGTTATGAATTATGACGAATATCACATTTAGTATGATTTCATGATGTTGGTGCGATTATAATATTCCTTGCGTGTTTTCCGCCTCGCAGATCCGAAAAGATGCTTAGTAGGAAATGCCGTACCTGAGCCGTCAGGCTGGCCGGATGATATAGTGGATCCTCGAACCGGAACGGGAGGGTTAAATGGGAAATTATTCAGATTTTGAGACCGATTTTGTTCAGCGAACACTGGCGCTTATCGATCAATATAACGAAATGATTGAGGTGCTGGGCAAACCCTTCAGGGAGCAGTACAACTACACGTTGACCCTGAATTGCCTTCTGGGCCTTATCGTGTTACCGAAAGAGAGGGCGCTCTCTTTCCTGCCTGCTGACCGTTTAACGCGGCAACTTAAAGCAGAAATGGGATTACATGAGTCACAGCTGCCCGGACCGGAAATGAACCTGCGGGAGTTGATCCATAAGATGCGGAATTCAGTTGCTCATTTCTGCGTCCAGGTAGAGTCAGCCAGCCATGCACACCTTGTAGACTGGATTGTTTTCAGGGAATCTCAGGGAGATGGAGAAGTCTACGCCAGCTTCAGCGCTCCGGAGCTTTTACCCTTTCTGAAATATTATGCGACCCTGCTGCTCGACAATATGGCCCGCCGTCGAGCCCCCGCTGTTAACATATTGGATTTGTAAGGGATTTACACCATGCTGATTCTCGATTGCTCCTCACGAACTCAGGCGTTGCATACATTATCTGCCGGGTTTGGCTGTCCCCCTGAAAAGCTGAAAAAAGTGCTGCTTTCGCTCGATCTTGAAAGTATCTACGAGCTTAATCCTCGCCAGTTGGTTGATGCACCTCAGTATCTGAGAGAGTACGTCTGTGCGGAACTGGGCGAACCGGGACCATTCACCCGGGCTCTGTGGTTTCATGGCACCCGGACTTTCGCCGGTAATACTTTTCCGGCGGGGTTACTGGCGCTAAATCAGTCAGAATCCCTCGCCATGAAAATGCTGCTCGACCTGGCCCCAAATGAGATGGTCCGTACACACCTGAAGGAATGGGATGTTCCGGGGGGCGTCCCGGATGAGATGTTTCAGCTCAGAACCGGCGATAAAATCCACTGGGGGCCTTTTGGCCATTTAGTCCGGGAATTACATTTTAACGCCAGTGAAAATGGACTGCATGATTACCTCTGGCTGCCGGAGCTGGTAGAGGATGTCTGTAAGGCCTACCAGAAGAAATACGGCCACGATCTTAAACCGCATTATCTGAGCGTGCTTCATCCCTGTATTGTCTGGTTCGAGGCGGATATTGTTTATGAAAAAGGGGTTCTTGAAACGGCTCTGTCATATGCCTATACATCAGTCCGTGACCTCCCGCCGGACGGAAACGCAACTTTCGGCATAGACTGTGACGGGAAATCTGTGTCCAGGTCGGCCATTGCCAGAATCGAGTTTCTGCAGCCCGGGCAGATGTAATCCCTAAAAAACGGGTCTGTGATCCGGCCCGTTTGTTCATTGCCGTGAACCCAGTATTGAGGTCATTAAAGCATTAAGTGGATCACTTGCAGCTGGCTGCAGAAAGGTTTTACATTGACCCGGATTATGCCGTTTCCCTTCCTCCTGCCTGGTAAAGGATCTCTGAATGCACTTTTATGTGGATGAAACAGGCCAGACTGGCCGAAACCTTTTTGACAAAACCCAGCCAGTCCTCTCCTACGGAGTGCTGTCGTCTGATGCTAATCTGGATAAGGTTGCTGAAGCAGATCTAGCCGTAATACGCAAAACGCTTGGCGTGCAGCGCCTGCACGCTGCGGAACTGGGCTTGCACCGCCTTTCTGACCTTGTGGATACGCTGCTGGTTCTGCAGAAAAAGCACCGGATACGGTTTGACATCTGGCAGGTAGTAAAGCGCGATCATGCCATTATTTCGTTCTTCGACCAGGTATTTGATCAGGGAATGAATCCGGCCGTTCCCTGGTCTGCATACTGGACCCCTCTGCGCTACCCCCTGCTGCTGAATCTGGCCAGCCTGTTTGATGATGAACTTGCTTCAAACGCATGGACGGCAAGGCTGGAGGCGCATGATGAGCGGGCGTCGGAACTTTTTTGTACCGTCAGTGATGAACTGATCAGCAGGGCGGCAGCCAGCGCGCTGGACCACCGGTCGAAGCAGCTGATCACCGATGCCCTGAACTGGGCGTCAGCCAATTTTGAACAGCTGGGCTATAACTGTAAAACCAACAAGGAAAGGCTGCGGATTATGCCCAATATGATTGGCTTTCAGTCCGTATTGCACGGGATCTGTTCCCGCCTGGGGGCACCAGAAAGAAAGGCCAGTATCATTGTTGACCAGCAGTCACAGTTCAACACCACCCAGCGTGAACTTAACGAGTTTTACTACCAGATACGGGATATGCCCTGGGAACTGGGGCCCGGATTACCTGTTATGAACATGAAAAATATGCCGGCTGAACCACTTGTATTCCAGTCCGGTACCAAGAGTGCAGGTCTGGAGCTGGTAGATATTTATCTCTGGACATTCAAGCGATTCATGGAAGACAAGGCGCTGACAAAGCCACTTTCCCGCCTTGTTTATACCAATCTGAAAACAGCCAGGACCAACAGCGTGTCAATCCAGTCGGTTGCCAGTCGATTTAAGGAACTCCTGGGTAAACTCCCGGTACCAAGCGCAGAGATCATGAGGCAGGCGCAGGAGCTGCGGGACTTTGATGAAGCCAGACGCATGCCATATGTGGTGTCGGGATCACCCGACTGATGCCGGATATTATCTGCTTTCAACTGCTCCCTCTCAGGGGCAGGTTTTCAGGTTAACCGGCAGCTGTGATCCACGACGCCGCTTACAGTCATGCTGCGATGCCAGAATGTCAGCAACCTGATAATCGGTCCCCATCGCCACATCGTGCAATAGCAGGAAAAAGTCCCCGTCACTGCCGCCCCTGCGCGAATCCAGATACCGCTGCAGCCATCGGGCATGATAAAGAACGTGGCGCTGTTCGCGCTGCAGCCATTTCAGCGGCAGACGGGACGTCATATCGTCAAGGATACGCATTTCCTGATGAAGCGGCGCAATAACAGCGGAAAATTCCTCTCTCAGTATCCGGGCAGGTTTCTTCTGTCCGAACATCGCGGCCATTTTGCTCAGGACATCCTCGATCGTCCGGCTGACTTTCTGGGCCTGATCACGGGAGGCCTGATAACGCGTAAACCAAAACTTACAGTAGAACCCCGCAGCGGCAAGCAGCGCCGTAAGGATCGGTCCAATCAGACTTGTGTCCACAATATTCTCCTTAAAGATGGTCATGAGGCCACCTGAAGCAGCCGATGACGCAAATATACCCCGTTTTAGCAATTAGTGCTATCTGAGAATACAAAAAGTGCTATTTGTTGTTTTTGGTATTGATATTTAAACTGATGTGTGAATTTTGATTTTCCTTCAATTTTCTCACCTGAGATCCGAAAAAAGCTAAAGTCGGATCCTGAGCCACGAGCCGGCAGGCTTCCGTCCCGTCTTATCACCGCAGAAAAGGCATAAAAAAACCGCCGGGAAGGCGGTCTGTATGCAGCTAGCAGGGGAGATCAGGAGGTGGTGCTGGCGAGCCTGGCCGCAAATCCAATGAAAAAGAGACCGACCAGGCATTTACGATTGCAGACAGTCTGCGGTTACCACAACTGCCGGCGCGGTTTCAGGCGGGATAGATGGATTCTTTTCTGGCATTAATGCCCTGAAGATGAACACGGCCGTTGTCAGGCAAATGGATACCCATCAGGCGCAGGATAAAGTTACGCCAGCCTCGGTTAACCTGACGATTATAGTCATACAGGTCAGTATTCTCTGCCGTATCGCGGTCTATCCGATTCAGCAAAATCTGGATAACGGCGAGTTTAAACTCCTCCGGAAGGCGTTCCGGAGCAATAACAATATCTCCGGAAATTGCTTCAGCCGGTTCACTGAAAAGCCAGCCGTTGCCCGTGGAGTCCTGCAGTTATCCTTCAGGACAACTGCAGGTGGCGAGACGTTGTCCCTGCGTCTGAGGCACTGCCAGAAGGCACGGCTAAAAAGCTTAAGGAAATGGCCGATCGCCAGGCCTGGTCCGTTTATATTATTCAGGCAATATCTGCGATCCAGTTTTTCAGTAGTGCAGCAACATCATCGCTGTTCTGTTCAAAGAACATCATATGGCTGTTACCCGGAATACCATGATCAGGCAGGAAGACGCTGTCAGCTTTGCCGTTTACGGCATGGATTTCATCGACCAGCGTCTGGTTCAGCTCGCCTGAATGCCCGGTGTTGGAATAGTGTCCGCCTGCGCTGTTGACGTTGAGAAGCGGAATATTGTGTCTGGCCATCGTGGCCGCTACCGTTTTATATTCACTGATAGGCCCGTTATCGAACCATTTTCCGGGCTGTGGGAAACGATTTTCGCCGCTGTAGCCGTCCAGCAGGATCAGGGCTCTGAACAGGTCCGGGCGCCTCAGCAGCAGACGTTGCCCCAGACCACCGGCCATTGACCACGCCACAAAAACTGCCGGGCCGGACAGATTATTGACCTTTTCAAGCACGCTGATGAAGGTGTCGTCCAGAATGGCATCAGGAACCGGTTTATTCGGGATAAGCGTCCCGAGCAGGCGACGTCTGGAAGCCTCATCACCAGGCATCTGATTGCCCTGAAGGATACCATCACCCGGTACCCCCCATTCAGGTCCCATATTCCATGCAGCCCAGGCACTGCTGTCCTGGCCTGGCCAGAACCCTTTATCAACAGACATCGCGCCATCAATCACCATCTGTGCATGGTCGATATCATCCGGATTAAAGCCGGCACGTCCTGACCCGGGCGGATCGATAACATACACCGGGTGGCCGTTACGCAGGAAGAATTGCGCCCAACCTTCTTTCCCGTCAACGTTACTTAACCAGGCTGAAGCCGCGAAATAATTATGGGTCAGAATGATAGCCGGGCGATCTGCCGACAGGTCTGAAGGAATATAGTATTCCACGTATGCCTGATGGCGCAGGGTAACCTCTTCTGTGCCGTCGGTATTCTGCCGCCTGACCACTTCGCCACCGGCAATAAAGGAACCAAATGTTGAGAGTTTTATATCTTGCATAGCGTGCTCTTTTCGTAGGTTTAAACAGGTGAAACGGACATATCGTCAGTTTATACAGCTTCGTTTTTATTAAAGTTTGGCGTCCAGGATAACGGAGAGAATGGTCGTTCCGGGCTCTTTAGAAAAATCAGGTGCCAGCTGAGCTGCCACACTGGCGAGGGACGTGATTTGTGCGCCTGCCTGTGCAGTTCGGGCCAGTGCTGCATCTTCGGTGCGAGCTGAGCGATTACCGATACAATCCACAGGGATCAATACCCGATACCCGTTATCCAGAGCGCCCAGCGCGGTAAGCATGACGGCAACCTCTGAGGTATAGCCCGAAACGATGAGGGTGTGTTTTCCAGATTTTTTAATTGCATTAACGATTTGCTTAACCCTGAATGGATCCGCATTTTCCCGGTAAATAGTGTTTTCTGCCGTCGCGTAAGGCTGTAGTTCCGGAAGGAGTTCACCCGGTTTCCCATTCCGTGGCACGGTCAGAAAAAGGGACGGGGCCTTGATGGCATGAGCAACTTTTGCCAGTCCCCCTGCGTTGGCTGCCAGCGCAGACGGTGACATTGTATTGCTGGATGCGATTAGATCAGGATGCAGGTCGGCAAAGATAAACAGTACATCTGATGGATCCAGCGTATCGTTTCTGACCGTTTTTACACCGGTTGCTGAAATTACCGAGGATGTATAAGACAGATGAGTTTCCGGCGCAGTTATCTGGTTATCTTTTGCCTGTACGCTGGTCAGAAACAGGCTTGCACCCAGTAATATTCCCATATTAAGGGAGGTTAATTTTTTATTCATTTGATGAGTCGCTCTGATTGAGTGTGTGAGAGGTTTATTTATTTGCAGACTTGCCCGGGGCACCATGACCATAAATCGCAATATTAGGGAGCTGAAATCCCTGCACCTATGAGGCCATGAAATTAATATTGCCTGACAATTCTCATATGTAGCGGTCATACCGGTAGACATGACAGTTACCAGATGATGTATCCCGTCCATTGACTCGACAGGCAGAACGGACGGCACAAGAATGCCGTTTCGGCAGCCTGTTGCGTATCTGTCGCCGTTGTATTTCCTGAACGGCGGGAGACAGCACTTGTGCAAAACTGCATCAGGACATCACCCGTCTACACTATACTGCAAATGTTTTATGACATTTAATGCAAAGATGAGAATGAACTGATGAGATAATTTCACTAATATTGATGACTGAACCAGCCGCATGTCGGACGGGCGGCTTACGGTTCCGTTCTTTTCAGCACCATTCCGGACTGATTAATAATTTATTACGACTTCCTGTGGATTGTTATGGCTAAAGATAATTACAACGACCTCGCAGCGTTCATGGCGGTTGCCTCCGAACTCAGTTTTACCCGGGCGGCCGCCAGAATGAACGTATCTCCCTCTGCGTTAAGCCATACCATCCGGAATCTGGAAAGGCGGCTGAGTATGCGACTGTTTACCCGAACAACCCGGGCTGTGGCCCTGACTGAAGCCGGCATTCGTTTACAGTCAGGAATTTCACCCCTGATGGATGCCATTGACGAACAACTCGATGCGCTCAACACTCTCCGGGATAAGCCTGCCGGTACCATACGTTTATCTGCCCCTGAATTCGCCGCCCGGTTTTACCTGTGGCCAAAGATCAGACGGTTCATTTCTGACTATCCGGATGTGACGGTTGAAATGAACGTCAGTAACAGCCTGCTTGATATCGTGTCCGAGAACTTTGATGCAGGGATTCGAATGGGGGAAAACCTGGCTAAGGATATGATATCAGTAAGGATAAGTCCGGATACGCGCTATCTGGTAGTGGGCGCGCCGGCCTATCTGGACACCATTCACCTTCCCGCGCATCCCCGGGAGCTGATTCAGTATAAATGCATTAATTACCGTTTTTCGCTGGCAGGTCAGATTGTCCCCTGGGAGTTTGCCCGTGACGGAAAAATCGTAAAAGTCCGAGTTGAGGGCCCCCTGATATTTAATGACGTTGAGCATGCACTGCAGGCGGCTGTGGAGGGAATTGGACTGGCTTATGTGCATGAAGAGTATGCCGATGAGTATCTCCGCAATGGCATGCTACAGGAACTTCTGGCTGACTGGTCGCCGCTCTGGGAAGGTCTGCACCTGTATTACCCCAACCGGCATCTTACTTCATCAGCTTTTACCGCGTTTGTAGAGGCGCTTAGATTTCGTGAATGATTGCCGCATAGCGACATCCCGGTCGCCATTGCTCTGTTATTCAGTAAAAGGTGCTTATTACTGAAAAATATATTCAGTCCGCAATTAATGTTGCAGTGCTTTTTTGTGACACATGACGATCAAAACCAGGCTCCTTTTTTAAAGCGTACATGATTATGGTCAGAAAACAGTTCCTGAAATAAGCGTGTTCTCTGGCGCAGGTCGTTTTCTGGCTGTCCGTGCAGACCCTGGCTGCAGGCTCGCTGATCATGAAGATGGATACCGGGTCTGTACCCGGTATGGTTCAGTATTTACAGCCGGTCATTCTTCTGAGGAGTAAAACCGGGCAGATGAAAGGTTTTTCTGTAACGGGCGCTACTCCGATTCAGCGAAACAAAGTCCCTTTTCTCCGGTCAGCTCTTCCGCTTTGTCCCACAGAGCCTTCGCCTGTTCAGGATCCGCAGCATAAGAACGAACGCCTTCGCGCAGCCCCTCTCCATCCATCACTTTCGCAACGTGACAGTCTTCGCAATACCGCCCCCCGGCCTCCTCCACAGGTGCCGCCACTGCAGCCCATACCGTTGTTGCCGCTCCCTGTGAAATATCCTTATAGCGAAACGGGGGGCGTCCGGCTTTTTGGTTGGCTTCATTTATAGAAGCGACAAGGGCTTCTTCATCTTCTGGACTGTAATGCCGCTGAAGTTCTGTCCGGATGGAGCCTGGATGAACGGCAATGGCACGAATGCCATATCGTTGTGCTCGTCGGTCCAGCTCCAGGGCAAACAAGGCATCAGCCGTTTTAGAACGACCATAAGCTATCCACGGATCGTAGCGGCTGTGGGTAAAATTAAAGTCGTTCAAATCAATATTTGCCCGTGAGTGTGCCCCTGAGGATAAAATAACGACCCTTCCGCCTTTCTTAAGCAGTGGAAAAAGGCGGTTAACAAGAACAAAATGGCCGATAAAGTTTGTGCCAATCTGGATTTCAAATCCCTCTTTAGTCAGACCGAATGGTGTGGCCATAACCCCGGCATTGGCAATAATAATATCCAGCGCTGAAACGCTGTCCCGAAGTTTACCGGCACAAGAACGGACACTGTCCAGGTCGGCAAGATCGAGCTGGATCAACGAAAATTTACCGCCGCCCTGTATTGCCGCTTCATGAACAATTTGTGTAGCCAGCTTACCTTTATCAATATCCCTGACCGCTCCGATCACTTCAGCGCCATGCGCAACCAGTGCCCGGGCTGTCTCTACGCCAAGCCCGGCAGATGCCCCGGTGACAAGAATCCGCAAACCAGAAAGATCATGACCTTTCAGAACATCTTCTGTCGTCGACTCCGCATTAAACTCGTTTTTCATTTTCACTCCTGGTATATGTATGACTAAGGGAGGGGGTTGTGTCTGAAACCTCCCCCATTTTCCTCGTTCAGCGGCCTACCAGTTTTAGGTCCTTTTCGTTATACCGGGTTCCTTTCACCGGCATTTTAAGCAAGAGAGCATCCAGTTCCTGAAGGATTTCCGGCGTCAGCACCACTGAAGCTGCCGCTGTATTTTCCTGCATACGGTGTATCTTTGTGGTCCCCGGGATAGGCACAATCCATTCCTTTTGCGCCAGTAGCCACGCCAGTGCCAGCTGGGCACTGGTACACTTAATCCCTGATGCCAGACGACCTATCTCTGTCGCAATTTTCACATTGTTATCACGGGATTCTGTACTGAATCTGGGAAGACGGTTACGTACATCATTTTCATCAAAAACAGTATCTGATGTGATTGCTCCCGTCAGGATCCCCTTGCCAAGGGGACTAAATGGAACAAATCCCACACCAAGTTCATTCAGAAGCGGCAGAATGTATTTTTCAGGATCCCGGGTAAACAATGAGTAATCACTCTGCACAGCCGTAACCGGGAAAACGGCATGGGCGCGGCGGATGGTCTCAGGCCCCGCTTCAGAAAGGCCAAAATGTTTGACCTTCCCTTCTTTCACCAGATCCGCAACCGTACCCGCCACATCTTCAATAGGAACATCGGGATCCACGCGATGCTGGTAAAACAGGTCGATATAATCTGTTTTCATCAGCTTCAGGGATTTTTCAGCCACCTGCCGTATCCGCTGCGGACGGCTGTCGAGCAATCCCGTTCTGGCATTACCGTCCTTCCAGCCAAATTTTGTGGCAAGTACGACGTCATGGCGAAATGGAGCAACCGCTTCTCCCAGTAGCGTTTCATTTTCAGCGCCATAAGCTTCTGCAGTATCAAAAAAAGTAACGCCGTTCTGATAAGCTGACCGGATGAGTTGCACTGCTTCATCCTGCTTCACAGCTGGTCCATATCCGAAAGAGAGTCCCATACAGCCAAAACCTATGGCAGATACCCGGAGTTCCTGACCCAGTTTACGTTGTTTCATTCTTTCTCCTTCTGATCATCCAAAGTTTGTTATAGAACCTGTTTCATCAAAAATTAATACTCATGTTTGAGATGGACTTATGAAAAAAAATCAACAATACATAACTGAAAGGCCAGTTTTATGTAACTGGCCAAAGTTTCAGCGATAGGCGCTGCTGACTAAAAGAATTTCGTCAGGGGATGAAAGTGGATACAGCTTCAGCCGGTGGGCGATTAATTCTCCCGAATTTATATATCACCGAACTTCTCTTTCACCAGACGTTCTGCGGCGTCCCAGAGAGCACTTGCATGTGCTGGATCCTGAGCATAAGAACGAACCCCGTCGCTGACCCCCTCACTGTTATTGATGTAGGCGACATGGCAGTTTTCACAGTATTTACCGGCGATATCAGACACACTGGCTGCGGCGGCAGCCCAGACTGTCGTCGCAGCTCCCTGTTGTACTGTTTTCCACTGAAATGGTGGGAGACCTCTTCTGGCATTCGCCTTATTAATCTCAGCGATGAAAGCTTCATCGACTTCCTTACTGTAATGGCGTTGCAGTTCGGTCTGGATCGCACCTGGATGAACGGATGCTGCGTGAATATTCTGGCTTCCGTACCGGCGTTCCAGTTCGACTGCAAGCAGTGCAACTGCCGTTTTTGAGCGGCCATAGGCTATCCAGGGATCATAGGGAGTGAGCTCAAAATTCAGATCCTCAATATTCACGTCAGCAATGGCATGGGCAAGCGAAGAGAGCAGGATAATTCGTGCTCCCGGATTAAGGGCTGGTATCAGACGTTTAATGAACACAAAGTGACCGATGAAATTTGTACCCATCTGGGTTTCAAACCCGTCCGCCGTTTTCCCTTCCGGTGTCGCCATGACGCCTGCGTTGGCAATGACGATATCAAAATGTTGGTTACTGTTGAGCAGGCTGTCCGTTGCTGCACAGACACTGTTCAACGCGGCGAGATCCATCTCAATTAAGTGAAAGGAACCGGCCGATTCTGCAGCCAGTAATCTGATATCAGAGACAGCAGCTTCCGCCTTTTTCAGGTTACGCGCAGTTCCTGTCACTGAAGCTCCCCGTGCAACCAGAGCCCGGGCCGTTTCCACGCCAAGACCGGCAGAGACACCGGTTATCAGAACATTTTTACCTGTCAGGTCAACATTGTTGAGAACATCGTTTGCGGTGGACGTTGCAGTAAAGTCAGTTGTCATAAATTATCCTCAGTAAGAACAATAGCCACGGGTGCTGATTCACCGGTGAGTTGCCAGATTTCCACGAAAGAAAAACCAGATAAGGAAGGTTATGCCCAGCACTGCCATGCCTGCACCTGCAACGGCGTACCAGTTACCGGCATTCCAGAGCAGACCTGTCAGGGCTGAACCCGTTGCCCCACCGATGAAGTTTAAAGTAATAAATGCGGTATTAATCCGGCTGCGGTTGACTGGATCCAGCGCCAGTATTCTGGACTGATTCACCACGTTCAGCGTCTGGATTGCCATATCAAAGGTAATAACGGCGATAATGACCAGCCAGATGGTGTGTACGGCAATCAGCGTCACAGCAAGGGAAACAATGGCCAGAATGAGTGCATAACCCGTTGCTGCAACCGAGTATCCTTTATCGTGAAGTGAGCCCGCTCTTCGCGCTGCGAGCGCTCCAGCAAGACCGGCAATGCCGACCAGACCAATTTGGTCGGTCGTATAGAAAAAGGGCGAACTGCTCAGAAGAAATGTTAAACCTGTCCAGAATGCGCTAAAGACGGCGAAGACACCAAATCCCAGCATCAGGGTGGTACGGATAGCCTTGTGGCTCCCTGCAATTTTAAAAACAGAGAGGATCAAAGGAACATAGGGTATACGAGCTTTATCTTTTTCTTCGGGGAGTATGAACAATAAAAGCATCGCTAACAAAAATGTGCATCCGGCGGCAAAAAAGTAGATAGACCGCCATCCCAGATATTCACTGGAAAAACCGCTCAGTGTACGTGAGAGCAGGATCCCGGTCAGCATTCCGGATACAATAGTGCCAATAATTTTTCCACGTTTAGCAGCAGGAGATATATCGCTGATAAAAGGAGTCAAAATACCTCCTCCCACTGTAGTCACTCCCAGAATCCCCATAAATATACACAATATAATGAACTGCGAGGAAAGAGCACATCCGAGAAGGGCTAGTGCAGAGGTAAAGAGAACAGCAGGGATCAAGTATTTCCTGTTTATCGTATCACCCAGTGGTACAATCAAGAAAATCCCGAGTGCATAGCCCAGTTGCGTAATCGTAATAAGTAGACTGGCGTTGCCTGCCGGAATATGCATATCAATAGCAATAACATGCAATAATGGCTGGGCCCAGTACAGATTTCCGACAGCAAGGCCGCCAGTGACGGCGAAGAGGAGCACCATCGCTTTCGTGAGGTTTGTTTCAGGGATCATGCTCTTATCAGTCAATTTTTCTTCCTTATGACGGTCAGGTGTTAGTTTTTTCCAGTAGCCCTTATCAAGGCAGATATATATGATTATTAACTAATGTGATTTATTCATTTTTTTATACTTCCTCAGCCGTCGTCGCTATTTCACCTAAAAAGGGGTGATCGCAAAATATACAACTAGGCAGTATGCAATATGTTTATCTTTAAGCAGAACACTTGTCGCACCCAGTAAAAATCACCGGTAAATATTAAACATTTCGGTGCGTAGACAAAAAAAGACGAAGTATTTTATATTGTGATTTTCAGATTCGTTATTAACCGTTCAGTTTCTGGGTGAGACATACTTCATTTAATAAGCTCCGGGGTGACAAATTAGCTACTCAACGGTAGTTGATAAGCCGCAGCATTAGCTGCGGCAACAAACCTCAGCGTCAGAATAAATCAGTAAAGCCCCTGCTTATCCCAGAATTCACAGTGATGAGTATCAGCGAAATGCCCTGATACCATTCTGGCTTTCGGAAGGGCGAAGGTCATGAAATTATCTGACTTCGCACTATAGCGGGGCCAGCTCTGTTCACGGCTGGACATTTTTGCCATACCGGAGAAGTAGCCGACCATTTCCTGTGACAGTTTTTCCTGGGCTGGGTTAAGGCTGATATGTATATCGCTTCCTCCGTGAAAACCCGGAAACACGTAAGCCAGTTCAAATGTATGAGCTGCCAGCAGAGGGAATGTTGTTGCGCTGATATAAGAGGGTGCAGTGCGATCGCTAAACTCATACGCATACACGGGGATTTTATCAGCCAGACTCCGGTTTAATGCGCGCGCAGGGCAGGAGAACATGCTGTCCGTTGCAGCGGCTGCAAAAGCCTCACTAGGATTGTCATAGTTTTTAAGTGGGTATTCTGCCAGCACCTTAGGCTTGAGCGTTTTACCGTACTGCTGTTCAATCCATTCGGGGTAGTCTCTTTCCTGCAGGGTTTTCCCTGTCAGTATTTCCGGCAGTGCGACGAAAAAGCGCCCTTCGTCACGCGTTGTCCCGTTGATAAGCGTAACCGGGTTGATCTTACCACTTTTGTAAGCATCAGCCGGATGAACAGGCAAGGTTTTACCGTCGATGATAAATTCGTTAAGTGCGAACGATGGCTGAACATCCAGGATCCGCTTGGTCGGTACGGCGCGCAGGCATTCTGCATCCCCGGCATCACAGCCCAGGGCTCGGGCAAATTTTATCCCCGTTTCACGCGCAACATCCAGTGGACGCGGAGCGCCAAAAGCTGGATGACGCGACATGATTCCGGAACCACTCATTGCCACAACATGCTGGAACAGACCAGCTGATCCCGGAGCGGCAATATGTGCCATAACGCTGTTACCGCCGGAGGATTCTCCGGAAATGGTGACATTAGATGGATCCCCGCCAAAGGCAGATATATTCTTCTGCACCCAGCGCAGTGCCGCCTGCTGATCCATAAGTCCGTAATTGCCTGCTTCATGCCCTTCTGAATCCAGCCCTGGAGTGGACAGAAAACCAAACATTCCCAGTCGGTAATTTAAGGTGACAACAACAGAATTACCTTCCCTGACGAGTCTGGATGGGTCGTAATCCCCCCCCTGCCCTACCTGAAGCCCTCCTCCGTGGATCCAGACGAAAACTGGCAGCTTTTGATCACTATTGTGCATTTCAGCTGGGCGATAGACGTTCAGGTACAGGCAATCTTCATTTCCCCCGGCCCTGGCGAACTCACCAAGATCAGCGTTCTGCGCACAGCTTGCTGCCAGTGCATTTGCCTTTAAGGCCGTTGTCCAGGGAGCGACTGGCTGCGGGGGTTGCCAGCGTAATTTACCGACAGGTGGGGCGGCGTAAGGCAGGCCAAGCCAGGAACTGATACCATTAATTACCGTTCCTGTGACCGGACCTGAAGAGGTGGATACCTCCAGTGTATCCTGCGCCATGGCTGGCAGAGCCATCATCAGGCAGGCGGTGGTAATCAGTGCCGATACTGATTTTTTGAGTTTACCATTTCGTTTCATATTCGATCTCATATCAGTCACATCTCTAAGAATGTAATGATAGATTGGTTTTTGTGATTAAATTAGTATCTGAATAGTGGATGCTATAATGTATAAAATTCATTAATTGAACGGTAAGGTACCTGTACTGGGCTCCATTGTGGCAGTCTGAGTTAACAGGGCTGAGATACTAGGAAAAAGTGACCAGTAAGCTTTTTCTTTTTTGTAAAAAAACAACGTCCTGAGATTTCTTTGATGATCCGCAATAATATTAACGACCTTGTCGCTTTCCTTGCTGTTGCAAGAGAGCGAAGCTTTACCCGGGCGGCTGCGAAGATAGGGATCTCTCAGTCAGCTCTGAGTCACACCATAAGGAACCTGGAGAAAAGACTGGGTGTACGTTTGCTGACCAGAACCACCCGCGCCGTTTCACCGACAGATGCCGGTGAAAAACTGATACAGGGCATAGGTCCACATTTTGATGGCATTGAAATGCAGCTTGAGGCGCTTAACGCGCTGAAAGAATCGCCCTCAGGCACCATTCGTCTGAATGCACCGGATTACGCCATCAGCAACGTGATCTGGCCAAAACTGAATGATTTCCTGCTGGCTTATCCTGATATCAAAATTGAGCTGATGCTCGACAACGGTCTCTCCGATATTGTGACTGAACGCTATGACGCCGGAGTACGTATGGGCGAGCAGCTGGCAAAAGATATGATTTCTGCACGCATCAGCCCTGATTTTCGTTTTGCAGTGGTGGGTTCTCCCGCCTATTTCAGCAACCATCCTGTCCCCCGTTCTCCTAATGAACTCATCACTCATACCTGTATAAACTACCGGTTTCCGTCATCCGGTGCGCTGTATGCGTGGGAATTTGAGGTGGAAGGTAAAGAAGTCAAGGTACGCGTTGACGGGCAGCTGACCTTTAATAATATTTTTTATGTTCTCGACGCAGCACTGGCCGGGTACGGACTCGCCTACGTACCTGAAGAAATTGCCCTGGCATATATAAAAAAGGGCGATCTCCTCCGGGTTCTTGAAAATTGCTCTCCCTGGTGGGAGGGGTTTTATCTCTATTATCCTCACAGGCATCATGCCTCCCCAGCCTTCAGAGCGCTTACTGAGGCCCTCCGTCACCGCGGCTAAGCTCTGACACCATCCGGTCTGTAGTGTATTCCTTCTCATGAATTTCATGCCACAGTTAACTTTGTAACGAAGATCATATGCGAGTCCTGTCAGGTTCCGGGTGAGGTATTTTTTTGATTATCAGCCCGGACCAGGCTTCCTCATCATCAGGCTCATGCCAAAGCTGGAATGGGGGATCGCCATTCCAGGTATAACGACACGGCGGGAATGAAAATAAGCGGAAAAGTGGCATACACTAAGTCATAACAGTCAGGTTTAAGCCACCCGTTTTTAAGGCGGGTGGCCTGGTATCCCATCTGGTTATCTTAAGTTTGCCGTGAAGAAATGTTCAATTTCAGCAAACGGGATTTTACCCGCAGCGTTATCGTAGAGATCGACATGGTTTGCCCCAGGGACAATCACCAGTTTTTTCTCTTTGCTGCCGATTGCCTTGAAAGCATCTTCAGCAAAATAGCGTGAGTGGGCTTTTTCACCAGTCACGATAAGCGCCGGAATGGTGACTTCGCTGGCGTAACTCAGCAATGGCATATTCATAAACGACAATGGCATGGTTGCATTCCATGCCCCGGTGGAATTGACCGAACGCGCATGGAAACCACGCGGCACACGGTAGTAATCGAAGAATTCTTTCAGTACCGGATGGGGGTTGGCGGGTAAGGTTTCCGGCAGAATACGCGCGGCAGCGGTGGCGTTACCCTTCTCATCAACATAAATGTCATGCCCGCCCGGCGCGGAAGTACCGTTTGCCGCATCCTTCCAGCGCTGAGCGTTCAGAAACTGCAGTACCGCACGGCGATCGGCAGTGGTGTAGCGGTCTTTACCATCACCCACCCCATGCCCCATCGCCCGACTCATGTCATACATTACGCTGGTCGCCACAGCTCTGACGCGAGTATCCATCGCTGCATCATTTAACGCCATCCCCCCCCATCCGCAAATGCCGAGCAGGCCGATACGGTTACGATCCACCTCGTGTTGCAGGCCCAGAAAGTCCACGGCCGCGCTGAAATCCTCGGTATTGATATCCGGTGAGGCAACATTACGGGGATAGCCACCGCTTTCGCCCGTATAGGAAGGGTCAAACGCCAGTGTGACAAACCCCAGTTCGGCCAGCGTCTGTGCATACAGGCCGCTGGACTGCTCTTTCACCGCACCGAAGGGGCCGCTGACGGCAATAGCAGCCAGTTTACGGTTACCGCGGTCTTTCGGCAGGTAGAGATCTCCAACTAAGGTGATCCCGTAGCGGTTCTGAAAGGTCACCTTACGGTGATCCACTTTCGCGCTTTCGGAGAAAGTTTTATCCCATTTTTCAGTCAATGAAACAGGCGCATTCGGGTTAGTTGTATCAGCATAACTCATCGTTGTAACTCCACTTAATAAAGCGCATAGCAGCATGACGGGTATCCCGGATTTCAGTCTTCTGGAGAAAAGCGTCATCAAAAACCCCCTGAAATAAACGCGACAGAAGCAGGACTTGAATGGACAATGCTGCTGTGCCTGGTTGACATTTTCCTATTCTAGCTAGCAGTAAAAGAGCTTATTAGTGGGTAAAAAGTGCTAAGATTAATAGCTTATTGTTCTGAATAGCGAACTGGCAGTGAGGAAGAATGGCGAAACGGGAAAACTATAATGACCTTTACCTGTTCATGCAGGTCGTGAGGGAAGGTAGTTTTACTGCTGCCGCGCAACGGCTTGGCCTGGCTCAGTCGGGGATCAGCCGCGCTGTCCGCGAACTTGAAGAGCGCCTTGGCGTTCAGCTTCTGGTTCGAACCACCCGTCGGTTATCACTCACTCAGGCCGGCGAACAACTTTATCACAATGTTGCATCCGGTTTTGACGCCCTGGACCTGGGGCTAACCAGACTGGCGCATTATCGCCAGACACCCTCCGGTACGGTACGCATCAATGCCAGCCAGCACGCCATTGATAAAGTCCTGCTACCGAAGCTGGCAGCATTTAAACAAAGCTATCCCGATATCAGACTCGAGCTCATCAGCGAAAGCCGGTTTGTCGATATTATTGCAGAGCGATTTGATGCAGGCGTTCGTCTGGGCGCGGAAGTGCGAAATGGTATGATTGCAGTACGTATTTCCCCTGATATGGAGATGGCCATTGTCGGTACGCCGGAACACTTTCGTCGCTACGGCTTTCCCCGAACTCCCGCCGATTTAGCCGTACATCCCTGCATCGCTTATCAGTTTGGCGACGGCAACCTGTACGCCTGGGAACTCGATCTGGATGGGAAAAAAATCACCCATCCACCTCAGGGACAGTGGGTTTTCGCCGACAGCTACATGGAAGCCAGAGCGGCCAGGCTGGGTCTTGGCCTGGCCTATGTCCCGGAAGAGCTGATAACCGAGGATTTAGCACAAGGCACACTTATCCGGGTACTCCAGCGTTTCAGCCGGCGTCTTGACGGTTCATTTCTCTATTACCCGCACCGCAATGTGTCACCTGCACTGAGAGCGGTAATTGATACATTACGAATTTAAAGAATGAAAATATGATTATGCGCAGATCAGGTCATGAAGCAGCAGTTCCTGACATAGCACGGATAATTTAACTAAACCAGGCAGAGGGTGCACAGTTTCAGTTGAGTATTGTTCAACGATTTATCCGTCACGAATCTCGGGGAACTCCTTTCTTTCTGTTTTCGAACACACACTATATCGTCTTGCCCGGAAGGCATATACATTCATTCATGAGTATTATTCATTGGTTCAATAGGTTCACGTTTATAGTTAATCAGTAATCAACAGGCTATAGTGAAATGATAAAATAAAAAACCGCCCGCTCCCGTAATTGGATTTGTCATTTCTGAAAATCAGTTACTTCTTGTTAAACCAGAAAGGCAGTAACTACATCTGAAATCGGGACATAATTGTTGGGTAAGTGAGCGAGTTTTAAAATGATACTTTTGTTAATGGCTGTAATTAATAAAGCTATCATTTTGGGGATGGAAGTCAGCTGCTTATTACTGAGGTGTGTCGGAGTCGACTGTTTTTTTCAAAGGACAACGAGCTGATTCACAATCTCAGAATATTTTCCCACATACATTCTTGAACGAGGATCGTTATGAAATCAATACCAGCTGTTTTTCTGGGAATCATCCTGTCAGCGCCAGGTTTCGCGCAAGTTACTCAAGGAGAGCACCGCATGTCTTCAGATACCCCCCCTTCTGTTGCCGTCGTTTCCCCGGCATTGCAAAGTTATATTCAGAACGCTGTTGAGGGTGATCTGTGGAAACGACCACAGCTTTCACCACGTGATCGAAGTGTCATTACTGTAGCCGTACTGATAGCCCGGAACCAGATATCGGAGCTTTCGGGTGAGCTGAACAGGGCCCTTGATAACGGTGTTAAACCCCGTGAAATATCTGAAATCATTACGCATCTCGCATTCTACTCCGGACTTGCCAATGCCACAGGTGCTGCCACTGCAACGGCAGATGTCTTTGCTGCCCGGGGCATTGGTGTCGAGCAACTCCCCTCAACTGAGCCTGTACTGTTACCCCTGGATGTAGCCGCAGAGACAAAGCGGGCTGAAACTGCGGAGAAGATTGCAGGCTCCGTTTCGCCTGCACTGGTGCAATACACCACTGACATCCTGTTCAGAAGCCTCTGGCTACGCCCTGATCTCACACCCCGTGACAGAAGCCTGGTGACAGTATCTGGCCTTATCGCGAATGGTCAGGTGAACCAGATCGGATTCCATCTCAATAAAGCAATGGATAACGGCCTGACCCGTGCACAGGTTGCTGAATTGATTGCTCAGGTTGCGTTTTATGCAGGCTGGCCCAACGCGTTTTCCGCAGTTCCGGTTGTTCAGGACGTTCTCAATAACCGGAACAGCTGAGAAAAGATTCTTCACAACCCCTTTTCATACCTGGAGTGTCAGACATGAGAAATATATTAATGGTCGCTCTGTTTGCATCAGTAGTTATATCAGACAGCGTTAATGCCGATGATGGTCAGGATATTACAGTAACTCCGGCTGGCACTGTGTCTTCAGAGCAGGGCTCTCCTGATTATTTCACAGGGCATGTGATTATCGATCTACTGACGCCTTCGTCGTTAAAAACTCCTGCGTCATCGGGTCTGGTGACATTCGCGCCGGGAGCCAGAACAGCATGGCATATTCATCCGGCAGGTCAGATGCTTATTGTCAGGTCGGGTAAAGGCTGGATTCAGAAAGAAGGTCAGGAAAAAAGGATTATTAACCCCGGTGATGTCGTCTGGATCCCGGCAGGAGTAAAACACTGGCATGGCGCCACTGATACTACCGGAATGAGCCACATCGCGGTTACATATCTGCAGGACGGGAAAGGTGCAGACTGGCTTGAACCCGTATCTGATCAGGAGTACAGCGCAAAGTAAATCATTGCCGGCCAGTTGAGCCGGCTCTTCCTGAAAACCACCGCCCGGTAATCTTACTTTCCCTGCGGCAGTATGACTTGTGCATGGAGTGACCCGCATTTACAGAAAGGTTCATTCACACAGTCCGGATATCAGCAGACGCCTGCTCAGCTTAGGTGTAGTAACCTGCATTTGAAATTACCCGACCTGCATTTACCCCCGATTTTCAGCCCACGTTAGCTGCAACCAGCGATGGTCTCAAAGCCACAATACCTGCAAAATGAACCTGCATTTATCCGTATCGACCTGCATTCCATTTTCACCTACCCATAATAACTGAAAATGAAAAACTGACTATCAGTGCCCATAGTAGGGAACACCTTCCAACGATATATACCTCCTCTGGTCCGTTATCTTCTCCCTTCGTTCTTACTCCATCCGTTGCCCGCACATCCAACAAGTTGTCAGATCTAAACATTATGTTGACAATATTCATAAATCACATAAAACTAAACTGTACAGTTTATAGTATGGGCCATACAAGGAATTGCTCGGTCCAGCCGTCATTCATTACGTCAGGATATTTACATGAAGATCATCAGCAACATAAACCGGTCTGCCACAGTCAGTCTTGTGCTCTTATTTGTCGCGGGTTGCTCCGGTAATCAGCCCGTGCGTTACAGCGGGATCGAATCCGTATCAAAAATGACAGCCAATTCCGATGAGGATGATGCAAAGCGTATTCCCTGGCGTTATGCCCCCCAGGTGGACTGGCAAAAATATAACAACATCATTATTGACCCCGTGACTATCTATCAGGGAAAAGACGGGCAGTTTGGTGATATGCCGCAGTCAGATCGCCGTGCACTTGCGTCTTATATGCAGGAACAGTTTACCCACGCCCTGAACGGGCGTTTCCAGGAAGTTAAGACACCCGGCCCGGGAACTCTCCGTCTGAAACTGACCCTCACGGGAGCTGACACCACTCCACAGGTTGTCGGAACGTTTACCAAATTTGACCTGGCCGGTGGCCCCTACAACATCGTTCAGTCAGTCAGGGGAGGTGAAGGCCTATTCAGTGGTTCGGTGAGCTATGCTGCCGAAATTTATGATGCCAGCAGCAATGCATTACTGCAGTCTTATATTGCACGTCAGTACCCAAATGCAATGAATGTTTCAGCCAGTATCGGTTCACTCAGCGCAGCCAGAACGGGTATCGAAAAGGGGGCTGAACAACTGGCAGAGATACTGCAATAGTCCCTTTTACTTACCTGATGGCCGGGGTATCAGAAGCCTGAACCGGCCTGAATTGACACTCCGGCCCTGTTAACCGGTGGTATCCTTTATGAAGATATTTCCGCATCTCATCATTTGTCCACACTGCGACAGCGTCTACCAGAAACAACGAGCTGCACCGGGAGATACCGCGAGGTGTCGCCGCTGTCATGCTGTTTTGTGGCAGGGGGATGGCAGTGTATCAGACCATCTACTTCCTCTCGCGCTGGCATCTGGGATCTCTTTTATTCTGACCTGCTGTTTACCGGTCATGTCTGTCGGTTTTCACGGGGTAATCCGGGAGATCACGCTGATGGATGTCGTCTGTGCACCAGGGCATGGTGGCAGTAATTTTGCTCTGGCGGCAGGTATACTGTTTCTGCTCCTTATCGCCCCGGGATTACAGATTATCCTGACCGTATGGCTGCTGCTCTTTTCCCGTTTCCGGCATCCGGCTCCGGGATTTATCCTGACAATGAAGTTACTCAAATGGATCTCTCCATGGAGTATGGCGGATGTCACCGTGCTGGGTTTTCTGGTTGCTGGTATCAAATTGACATCACAGCTGGATGTGTCAGCAGGTCCCGGAGGGTATGCCCTGGCTGCCGCCAGTTTTCTGATGCTCTTCGTCCGTCATCACGATCTTCAGCCGTTATGGTCCTTGCTCCCGGCAGAAAGGAATGAAAATGATGCATAACATTTTGTCTGCCCGTCGGCTGCAAATCTGCCGGTGTACGCTGTGTGGAATGGTATGTCAGGACATGCCCGTATCCGGCAGAACGGAAAAATGTCCCCGCTGCCACACGCCACTCCCTTACCGCCAGTCGGGATCCTGGCAGACAAGCCTTGCTCTGCTGATTGCCGCCATGATCCTCTATGTTCCGGCTAACGTGCTTCCGGTCATGCATACCATGCTGGCGGGTCAGGTAAGCGACAGCACGATTCTTTCCGGTATCCGGATATTCTGGCTCAGCGGCTCTCCGGGAATAGCCACGCTCATCTTTATCGCCAGCGTTGTTGTTCCCTGCATAAAGTTTTTGTCGCTGGGCCTGTTGCTGTATGCATCGGCCCGGAAAATCGGGTGTGCCGGACGCGGACGCACCCGGCTCTGGCGTCTTACTGAGTGGATTGGGTGCTGGTCAATGCTTGATGTGGTGGTGGTGGCCGTGGTGAGCGCTCTGCTCAGGTTCCCCCTCATGAGCGAAGCGGAACCCCGTTCGGGCATTCTTTTTTTTGGCATGGTCGTCATTCTGACCATGCTCTCTGCACTGGCATTTGAGCCAAAATCAATATGGGAAAATCATTCATGAGGGTTCTGCTTCCCGGGGTTCCGGTTTTTATCCGCAGTCGATGGCGACAGGGACTTATCTGGCTGGTACCACTTATCGCGCTGTTGATGGCCGTGTCTGTTTTCATTCAGACCCGGTTATCAGCCGGACCGGAGGTGGTGATTGCCTTTCGAAGCGCCACGGGGCTTGAGGCCGGAAAAACAATGGTTAAATATAAGGATGTGACAGTGGGTCTTGTCAGAAGCATCACGCTGAGTCCTGATAACACCCGGGTGCTTGTACGGGTCAGCCTGAATAAAAATGCCCGGAATCTGGCACGTGCAGATACACGATTCTGGGTTGTCAGACCCCGGGTGGGGATGAGTGGCGTCAGCGGCATGGATACGTTGCTGTCAGGTGCTTACATTGGCGTGGACAGCGGACATTCATCCAGTCAGAAACTGACGTTCACGGGACTGGATACTCCCCCGGCCATTGTCAATGACACACCGGGTAGTTCGTTCACCCTTGAGGCTGACGACCTTGGTTCCCTGGATATCAATTCACCGGTGTATTATCGTCGGATCCCGGTCGGGCGTATTGCCTCATATCAGTTGCGCAAGGACGGGCGGGGGATTGAGTTACAGATATTTATCGATGCCCCCTATGATCGCTTGGTCACATCCGACACGCGCTTCTGGAATGTGAGCGGTGTGGATCTCTCTGTCGGCAGCGATGGTTTCCAGCTCAGAACGCAGACAGTTGCCGCGATTATGGCCGGAGGGATAGCTTTTTCTGCCCCAGATTCACCTTCGCAGGGTGTGCTGACACGCTCCCCGACTTTTCGTCTTTCCCCGGATCAGGAAACCGCAATGGCACCTTCAGACGGTCAGCCAGTACGTTTTCAGCTTCGGTTTGAACATGCCCTGCATGGGCTCAGTACCGGATCTCCGGTTGAATTTTCCGGCGTCAGGGTGGGCCGGGTCACCTCTGTCAGACTCGACTATAACCCGGATGGTTACCGGTTTCCCACGATTGTGGAAATCGAGGTTTACCCGTCCCGGATGGGAAATGTGCTGGAGAAGCTCCCCCGTCCGACAGATGATACGGACATTAATACGGCTATTTTCACTCGCGACATGATTGAACATGGCCTGAGGGCACAGGCAACCACCGGCAATCTTCTGACCGGCCAGCTTTATATTTCACTGGACTTTATGCCTGACGCCCCCCAGGTTGCGTTTGACGTTACCCGCCGCCCACTGGAGCTCCCGACTGTTAACGGGGGGCTCAATATTCTTCAGGAACAACTGACGGGAATAGCACGGAAAATCAATAAAATGCCCCTTGAATCGATAGGTAATAATATGAATGCCACTCTGGGAGAGCTCAGTAAAACGCTGCACATGGTCAATACTCATACGCTCCCTGTCGCGAACCGTCTAATGCAGCAAACGCAGAAGACAACGCAGAATGCGCAGGAAATACTGGCAGAAGATTCTCCGCTGATAATGAATCTTATCCAGTCCCTGCAGGAAGCGACACGGACATTACGTGCTGTCCGCAGTCTGACAAACCAGCTGGACAGGCATCCGGAATCCCTGTTGCGGGGACGCCCCTCCGATCCCTCCCAGAAAGGTGATGATGAATACCGTGTATCTGATGGAGGCCAGCCATGAAGCGTTGCCTGTCAGTGATAATCATGAGTGCCATGGCGGCGCTTTCCGGGTGTGCATCACCTGAGATACGTTATCATACCCTGGTGAGTCCTGAGGCTGCGGGGGTAACGGGAACACCGGCCAGTTTCATGATTGAAGTGCTTCCGGTCGGGGTTCCGGCGCAACTGGACTCGCAGCAGGTTGTGATACGCCAGAGCAGCAGTCGTGTTGTGGTTCTGCAGAATGACCGGTGGTTAAGCCCGCTGGGTGAAGAAGTGCAGACCGCACTCTCATCACGTATGACACAGCGGCTTCAGACGACGGATGTGGCCGGCCTGACCCGGGACGACAACAAACCCGTTATCCGCGTGCTGTTGCAGGTACGCCGTTTTGACAGCTGGCCTGGGAAAAGTCTCACACTGGATGCTGGATGGAGCCTGAGCCGGATGAACGGGGGAAAACGGATCAAAGTGGTCTGCCATACCCACCTGTCCCGGACATTATCCGGGGATGCCAGCCAGATGTTTACGCTATGGCAGGGAGAGATGGAGATTGCTGCCGACCAGATGGCGAAAACGGCACGCCAGTGGATGAATTCAGGGGATACCACATGTCCTCAGCCCTGAACGCTCATCCTCTGAGGTAATTATCAAAAAGCGGGTCAGATATCTGACCCCGTTCCGGCTTGGCTGTTCACAGATGGCTGCCGATGGACAGGCAGCCACTCAGCGCAAATGTGAACAATAAAAGGCCGACTGGCCAGCAGAATTTCATACTTACTCCCGATACAAAAAAAGAGCTGTCATCCTGTTCAGAACAGCGATACACAACCTGACAGAACAAGGACGCAGGACACTACACTCAGAATGGTCACAACTTTCATATCATCTATCTCATATAGGTGAACTGTACGGTGTAGTTTTAATTGTGGGGGGCAGTAATGTCAAGGCATTCTGCCTCTCGCTACAGGATAATCAGATTTTTCAGGCAGAGCATATCTGCCGGATGCCGGCACTACCGGGTTGCAGCACCGTCAAGAAAAAGACGCACGCCATGACTCACCATCTGCCGGACATCATCAGATGTGAATACCGGCATCTCACGCTGGAAAAACAGGATTTCCACCTCGGCTTTAATCAGGGCGGTAAACTGCCTTGCCCGGAGCATGGGATCGGCTTTACTCAGTTCTCCTCTCCCGATTGCCTCTTCCATCTCCCGCGCAAGTATTTCCATACCCTGACGGATACCGGACTCAAGGAAAAGTTGGCCTATATCAGAATGTCCGGCTTCCCCCATGACCACCCGATAAATCTGTAACGCCTGGTTATCACAGGTCACGACGCGGAGCATATCTTCACCAAACCGGGTCAGTTTTTGCTCCAGTGAGCGTGTTTTATTTTCAGGCACATTGAGCCCACAGGCCGCCTCAGTGAGAAACCGGGCACTGTTATTGAGGATAACCGCTTCAAATAACGCCTCCTTGGAAGGGAAATACTTATACAGCGTGGCTTTCGACCCGCCGGCCCGCCGCGCCACCTCATCCATTGAAGACCGTTCAAACCCCGTGTCCAGAAACACGTCTGCTGCTGCGGTAACAATTGCCTTGCGTCGTTTTTCAGATAATGTTTTCACTACAACTCCTTCATCAGGCATATACAGAATAACTATACCGTACAGTATTAATGACATTGTGTCATACAGGAATGATGGCATTAGTCATTAACGCAACCTTAATTACCCGACACGAGGGTCATCATAGTAACACCTGTCTGAGCAACTGTGGCAATACCCGGCGACCACTGGTGCACTTGCTGTGTTTTCTCTCCAACAGGCCTACTGAATGGCACCGGTACAGCATCAGGTGCAGCCAACACAGCATGATTTAACTTGGTTATTTTTTCTGAGAATCTCAAAAAGATGTACTGATGGAATTGCCTGTAGTTCGCCAACGACTCCAATTTAGTTGATTAGAGTTGTCGTATGACAACAGAAAATAAATCGACACTCAAATAAATATGATTCCATAAAACGACCGTTTTATGGAATCTGACAATGATCGGAAGCCCTGACCTGCAACCCGCGCAGCTCAGCCCGACAAAAAAAGCGCTGGCGCTGAAGTTACACCAGGAGCGAAATCATACTATTCAGGAAATCTGCAACATGATGGGGATCTCCAAATCAACGCTGTATAACTATCTGAACAAGGCGGGTCAGGATGCCGGGATGGCGTAAACTCGACGATCTTGAACCCACTCTCATCCGCCATGGTTATCGCCTGAAGGATATGGTCAAACAGTTTGATGCCAAACCTGCTGAAATCAGGGCACTGTTCAATCACCAGTTGGATCCGACGCGTACCGCCGAGCTACGGGATCGCATCCTGGCCGCAGGGCTGCCTATTTAATTCGTCTTCTTTAAAACCAGTAGCCCTGAAGGCTACTGGCCAGATATTCATTTTCAGTTATTGTGAGCCAGTGAAAATGAAATGCAGGCCGATACGGATAAATGCAGGTTCATTTGCAGTTATTGTGGGTTTGAGACCATCGCTGGTTGCAGCTAACGTGGGCTGAAAATTGGCGATAAATGCAGGTCGGGCCGATTTAAAATGCAGGTCACTACACTTAGGATGCTCCGGTCAGAGCACTGTGTTTATTTATGCAAATTTCACATAACAGCATCCACTATTCAGATACTAATTTAATTATAAAAACTGCCTTATCATTAACTCTCTTGAGTTCTGTCTGCGGTAACCCATGCCGTACAAGGCTGACTCAGCCCACAACAGGGCCTGATCACGGGAATAATCAGCAACAGTATTGGTCCGGAGATTGTCCCTTAAGGCAGGGCTTATCCCTAGGCCGCTACGGAACAGACTGACCGTTAATACACCACATTGCACCTCCCTGGAAATTTAAACCAGTCCCGTCACATCTGATGACCGGACCTTCACCTGCGTAAGAAAAAATGACAAACAGAGACAATACGGACAAAAGCCTGCCAGTTGCCAGGCATCATTCAGATTCTGTCGCCCGGGCGAACTGGAGTGGCGTGTTCGCCATCACGCTCTGCGCCTTTGTACTTGTTGCATCAGAATTTATGCCAGTGAGCCTGCTTACGCCTATGGCCAGTGCCCTGTCCGTCACTGAAGGTATGATTGGACAGGGAATTGCAGTATCTGGTGTGCTGGCTGTACTCACCAGTTTAAGCATGCCTGCATTCGCAGGACGGCGGGATCGAAAATCTATCCTGCTGGGTCTAACTGTCCTGATGGGGATTTCGGGCCTCGTTATCGGTACGGCCTCCAGCTATGTTGTCTACATGCTGGGGAGAGCGCTAATTGGCATTGCCGTAGGGGGGTTCTGGTCTCTGTCAGTCGCAACAGCAATGCGACTGGTAAAAGCATCTCAGATCCCGCGGGCGATGGCTATTTTTAACAGCGGTAGTGCACTGGCTACTGTGGTTGCCGCGCCGGTGGGAGCATGGCTTGGATCCACTATTGGATGGCGGGGCGCATTTTTTTGTCTGGTTCCGATTGCCGTCGGTGCGTTCCTCTGGCAATGGTTTTCATTGCCAGTAATGAAAGCTTCGTCAGAAAGCCATCAGTCCGGGAATGTTTTTGATGTCCTGAAAAACAAACAGGTAGCCTGGGGAATGGCCGGCTGCGGCGCGTTCTTCATGGGGCAGTTTGCCCTTTTCACTTATATTCGCCCTTTCCTTGAAGCCATTACAGAGGTTCATGATAGCTCCCTTTCACTGATCCTGCTGATGATGGGGTTGACTGGCCTGCTGGGGACCAGTCTGATAGGCCGGTTCCTGACGACAGGACTGTACAGGATACTGACAACAATACCCTTGATGATGGCTGCCATTGCGGTGATGCTGATCCTTTTCGGTGACAGGACCGTTCTGGTCGTTGGTTTACTAGCGTTCTGGGGACTCATCGCGACAGCGGCTCCGGTGGGATGGTGGACATGGCTTGCCAGAATTCCTCATAACGCCGAGGCTGGCGGAGGACTGATGGTGGCCATTGTACAGGCGTCAATTGGTCTCGGGTCGACTGTCGGAGGCATACTTTATGACACAGCAGGTTACCAGGGGGCTTTTCTGGCCAGCGCCATGGTGCTTTTACTGGGCGGGATTGTGGCGGGAGTGACATCAACATTTGAAGGCAAAAGATAGTACCAGTCCGGGCTGTGCAGTTGCCCGGACTGTCATTCAGTCCGGGTGGGATCCCGTCGAAAATAACCTCAGCGATTTACAGTCCTGAAAAGCCCTTTCAGATAAAGCCGCGACATCAACTCCCCTTTCTTTGCTGACTGAGGAAAATATAAGGCTGGTATCAGAACCTTTATGCTGTACCACCTGCTCTTACAGGCCGTTATACTCTGTAAAAAAGGAGGCTGACGTGAAACTGAAAATGCAGGATCTGAGACTGTTTAATCTCGTTTTTGAAAGCGATCCGGGCTGGATACTCGATTTTTCCAACCGCACGCTGTCGGCTTTTTTTAATGAAGAGCTGAACATTGATATTGATGATGAACGTTATCAGGAATACGGAACCTCAAAAGCCAAACGGGTCAGATGCCTGCTGAAACAGGTGGATCGCGAGACAGCCCTGCGGGTTCTTGATGCACTCTGGCGGTACAAAATGGAGAGCATGCCTGAGCAGGCCGAACAAAGCCGCAATGACTGGCTCGCACTGATTTCACGGCTGGAAAATGCAGACGCTGATACAGCAGGAGGCGACAGGCCTGTTCAGGTATGGCACGATGTTGACTGGCCTTCACTGGTAGCCGAAATGAACGCGATGAAATCCCTGCCGCCACACCCGCGGGGTTTCCGCTTTGAAGCATGGCTTGCAGAACTTTTCAGTACCTTTAAGCTTGCTCCCCGCTCGTCATTCCGGAACACGGGCGAGCAGATAGACGGCAGCTTCCGGCTGAATGATGACTTTTACCTGATGGAAGCGAAGTGGCATCAGAACAGAACGCCGGCGGCAGATTTGCACGTTTTTGAAGGAAAACTCAGTACCAAGGCAAAATGGGCCAGGGGCGTGTTCATCAGCTGGATGGGGTTTACTGATGAAGGTCTGACGGCCTTCGGGAAAGGAAAACGGGTGATCTGTATCAGTGGTTATGATCTGTACCATTCCCTCAGTCACGGTATCGCTCTGCCCGACCTGCTTGAAGCCAAGCTCAGGCATGCGGCTGAAACGGGGGAACCTTATGCTGAGTTTGACAGGCTCTACACCCTCAGAGACAGAATACCCGGCACGCTGAAATAACCTGCCGGGTGGTTCAGGAAATTACCCTGAAGAGAGCGGCTTACTTCACCCAGTCTTCCAGCACCAAAGTCGTATCTGGGCTGGCTAATCGTATGGAAGGGAGAAAAAGATACGGCACGAAGGAGTTCAGAGTAAAACGCAGGTGGGAACGGAAGGTCCGCTTTGAGCGAGGAGCGGACGTTGAATTTGACGACTACATGCTCTGTGCCTCAGGTGTTCCCTGATGGAATACCAATTTCCATTGCCCGTTCTCAGAGATTTCCCAGCATGAAGAACGAAGGGATGCATGACTACCATCTGGATGGACCGTTCTGTAATGCAATATTGCGAAATGATCTCTAACGATGATAAGCCGGAAATCACTACTAAGAATAGCTGGAACGCTGTCTTCCCCCGAAAGGGCTTCAATAGTCTGTACACGATCAACTAATACTCCTGAGCGCGTTATTTCGCTAAATCTCTCATGGAGTATCTGTTCAAGCCATTTCCGATCTTTCCGCCTGCTGCCATGAAGAAAACATTCGAGTCTTTTTAACGTATCCAGTAGCATAGTATTTGCCCTCATCACAATCGAATATTAACTCTTAAGGTGACAATCGTTGGGATGCAACGTCCGTCCCCGGCACAGATCTAATGTGAAATGCGGCGCTGTTGATCTGCTATGAGCGGGTTAATCATCGAAATTACACTGTATCATGAATGGAATAATACGATGAATATAAGGACAAGATTAGCTCTACCCTCTGATATAAAGGCTATTTTTGACGTCAGGACTTCGGTTAAAGAAAATCATCTCAGTCGAGAAGAAATGGAGCGGATGGGAATTACCGAGAGCGTTGTCACCGATATGATTGAAAAAAGTCGTTGCGCATGGGTTGCTGAAGATGATGGGAAAGTGACTGGCTTTTCAATGATTTTGCCTGATGAAGCATGCCTTTTTGCGGCATTTGTTCTACCTAAATATGAAGGCCGAGGTTTAGGTCGCATACTTGTTGGACTCGCAGAACAGGAAATTTTCAAACATCATGAGGTGGCCTGGCTTGAAACCGACAAAAACAGTCGCGCGGCAGGATTTTATAGGCGGCTGGGCTGGATTGAGAAAGGAAATGTTAGCGAATCCGATATTAGATTAGAGAAACTTCGCTGCGTTTGAGCAAAGACCTCTTTCGTAAATGTCCGCTCCTGTCACAAAGCGGACCTTAAGTCTTGGTGTAGGGTTGATGTGGACCATCAGAAAATGAGTTGTTTCTTTAGTCATCCATTGCCATCATACCTTTAAATAACTTAAGAGCAGTCGCTGATACATCGTAACTTTCGATATTAGATAATACTGCAAGAGTAAAACTTTTATGCTGCGAACGTATAAAATAACTCTGACTGCCAAAAGTAGAACCAAGATGGCAATAAATTTCACCTGAAGCATCTTCATCAAGTTCAATGCCAAAGCAGTAAGAGCTATGTTCTTCAATCATAATGCCTGTATCAGTAAACTTGGGAAGTGGAGTGAGGAATTTTCTTATTAATTCATCACCTCCTACTAAACCAGTACAGAAGTTTAGTCCCCATTTCATTAAGTCATTAGCAGATGAGTGCACAAGACCTGCCCCGGTCACTCCCCATGGGCTGAATACAGGAGAAAATGTGTTATCTTCATTTTTATGATAACCACTTACCACCACTTTCTCCTTGGCTAATCCATCAGAAACAAAGGATTTACTCATGCCTAAAGGATTAAATATTTCCTTTTTTACAAAATCAGCAAATCTTGTTCCTGAAACATGTTCAACCACCTGAGCCAGAAGTATATATCCAGTGTTACTATACTCATGCTTGGTGCCTGGAGTGAAATGAAGGATCCTCTCTTCGAAAACTCCAGTAATGATTTGTGCTGTATTAAATTTTGAAAAATAACCAATTTCTTTTTTTTCTGCTATATCAAACAGGCATGGAAGCCCGGATGTGTGATAAATGAGATTCTCAATGGTTATTTCACTCTCAAACACAGCAGCTTCAGGGATGTATTGAGAAAGCAGATCGTTTAATTTCAGTTTGCCCCTTTGCTCAAGCAAAAGAATGCTAAATGCTGTGAATTGTTTTGATAGAGATGCAATATCAAATATACTATTTCGGCCAATTGGAGAGTTAGTCACTATATCTTCAACACCCTCGCTGAACTGAAAAGATCTTCCATCATCGTATTGCATAAGGGCAATGGCCCCGGGTCTGTTAATCATTATTCTTGTCATAGAGTAAAAATTATAGTCAGTTTATTAGTGATAAATGTACTTAGATAATTCTAACAGATAGTACATGTAACCGGAATGGTTAATTACTTCTCAAACCATTGGGATCATTTTTCAATGATATCCATTTTTTCCGGCCACGTTTATCCTCACTTTATTATTACGCATAAATTGCTTCCTAAACGTCCGCTTCTGGCACAGAGCGGACATTCTTCACTTCTGTATTACTGAATCTGTTTGAACCTTACTTTTAACTGGCTTTGTTCGGATACATTACCACTCCAGGCTGGAGATAAATTGCGCCATTCAGATTGTCAGTCTCACCAACTAAACGTGCCTGCCCAGACGGCCGATATCTCACATGTATGTGCCGCAAGAGATCCATCACGAACCCAGGGAACAACTGCCCCGCCACGATCAGAACAGTAAAATTTCATGCATCCAGTTTTGCGCCAGAAAAAGCTGCATTCGCCGCAAACAGGGTACAAGAAAAGCTCCTGCCGGTTATGTGTAGGGCTTTACCCAAATGTGTCAGCGCAGCTTTCTGCTGTCATGTAACCCTACGGCAGGAATTAGAATGGAACTTGATGAAAACCAGTGAAATACTGTGCAAAAAAACTAACGGAAGAGCCTGAAAATGATACCCACCCCCTGGCTTACATTGCCTGCCGCAGATGGTGACCGTGGTGAAGTGAATGCACTCGGATATGAAGCACTCACTCCAGCGGTTCTGGAGAAAGAGAAAGCCGCCAGCTATATCGAAGCCCTGAATTTTGCTTACATCCAGCCCGACATACGTAACGTTGCAGTGACCGGACCTTACGGCGCCGGAAAGAGCTCGGTAGTGAAAACCTGGTGTCAGTCGAAGGAGGGCACGCTGCGTGTGTTAACCGTGTCTCTTGCTGATTTTGATATGCAGAAAGCGGTGTCAGAAAAAGAAGCGCAGCCCGAGAAAGGCAAGTCTGAAGAGGTTGAAAAAAACGCAGAGACTTCAGAGAAATCGATTGAATATAGTATCCTGCAACAGATCCTTTATAAAAATAAAAAAAATGAACTGCCTTACTCCCGAATTGAGCGAATCTCAGGTGTTACGGCAAAGCAAATACTGAAATCTGCCTCGTTGCTTACTTTGACAATGATGCTGGCAGGCGTTGCCCTTTTTTTCCTTGCGCCTGACTACATAACAGCCAGGCTTACACTGCCGGTGGCAATAAGTCAGAAGCTTCTTGCATGGCCTTTTTTAGCTCGCCTGATCGGGGCTGTGGCATCGGTTCTGACCTCACTCAATTAATTATCCTGAAGCAGAAGAAGGGACCCCAGAGTGGGATGCAGCCGCTCAAGATTACAGCTGGTTTCAAGAGGCTATGGAGGGCGCTGCAGAGCAGCAGTATTTTGTGGCCTCGCTGGCCATCATTCCTGATCGTCTGCAGGATGCCAAAGATGAATTGCTTGAGTTAGAGAACCTGATGCAGTTCAACCAACCGAGAATTGTGGAACGGATGGCTTACGTTCATTGTGTGAGTGTTCTGGATAGCTTCCTTATGTACAGCGCCAGGGCACTTCTTAGTCATCCTCCACATTTGCATCGATTTCTGCAACATGCGAGTTCTTTTGTTCGTAAGGATGAGAAAAGGGATCTACTTAATCGTAAATGGATTGAGCAGGAACCCGAAGTGGATACCCCTGAACAGGCCTACGTCTGGCGCCCCCAGGCTCTTGTGGCGAAGATGACGTTTCAGAACCACAAAACAATTTCCAGATATTTTTCAACCATGCTGACAACACCGCATGAATGGCCGTTGCAGGAAATTGAGGGATTAATCAAGATCCGAAACGCACTGGTACACCGTAATGGCGTTACCGAATCTCTTGAACCCGTGTATATCAGTTCGGATAGCGTGCAGAATGCTATCCACACGGTACGTACATTTATTGCAGTCGCGGCAGTAACCCTTCTGCAGGAGGATGCACTATACAGGACGGATGATGGCATATTCTGAAATCACTACGTCACCATCCATAAACGTCTTCACTGAGGGATATGTCGATGACTTCGCTTCCCGCTAACTGTATTCCAGTAAGCAACTCATCTTTACCTGTCAACATTGACTACCCGGCTGCTCTGGCACTTCGGCAGATGGCACTGGTGCAGGATGAACTGCCGAAATATCTGCTGGCGCCGGAAGTGAGTGCCCTGCTCCACTATGTACCCGATCTCCACCGCAAGATGTTGCTGGCAACCCTCTGGAACACCGGCGCGCGCATTAACGAGGCGCTGGCGCTGACCCGGAGTGATTTTTCCCTGGCGCCGCCCTACCCGTTCGTGCAGCTGGCCACACTCAAGCAGCGGGCGGAGAAAGCGGCCCGAACGGCCGGCCGCTCGCCTGCCGGCAGTCAGGCGCATCGCCTGGTTCCGCTTTCCGATGCGAACTATGTCAGCCAGCTGGAGATGATGGTGGCCACGCTTAAAATACCTCTTGAACGACGCAACAAGCGAAGCGGCAGAACCGAGAAGGCGCGTATCTGGGAGATTACCGACCGGACGGTCCGCACCTGGCTCAGCAAAGCGGTTGAAGCGGCAGCGGCCGACGGGGTGACGTTCTCCGTGCCGGTGACACCGCACACGTTCCGTCATTCCTACGCCATGCACATGCTGTATGCCGGTATACCACTGAAGGTGCTGCAGAGTTTAATGGGGCATAAGAGTATCAGCTCGACGGAGTGTATACGAAGGTGTTTGCACTCGATGTCGCGGCACGGCACCGGGTGCAGTTCCACATGCAGGGCGATGAGGCGGTAGCGTTGCTAAAAAAAATAGGTGATTAAGATAGCAATTTATTATCTTAATATCTTATTAAGATATTAACCTTACCACCTCCAACCATCAACTTACTAACATACTAAGTTGGTAAGTTAGTAAGTTAGTAAGTTAGTAAGTTAGTAAGTTAGCATGATAGTAAGTCAGTATTATTTTAATCTCGATTTTTCAATGAGTTGAGAGATTTCTTCGCGCGACAAATTTTCTAACGCCATCACCGCAGCTCTAACTACATCAGATCTATTCACTCTCCTGTTCCCTGATAACATCTCTTCCCTTATGACATTATCAATTGAGCTAAGATTCTCTTCAGCAAGAGAGATGCTGACTGGTTTTGCTTTACTAGTCGCAGGTTTATTACTTGGTTCGTCTAGTTTTTTTGCAGTGAGACCAGCTGTACCTCCGTTTATAAACGAAGCTTCATCCTTTGGCGGCGTATGTGCTCTATTTCTCACAGAATGATCTCCTTAACCAGAGCTTCAATTTCTTCTTGGGCTTTGATGTTCTGTGTTTCAAAAATAGTCATCGATTCGGCCCAGGCATCCCTGTGAGCTTTTCTGTCACATACGCGAGCATTAGACAGATTCATTTCCGGAAAGTCTTTGAGAACATCCGCTGCCTGATTAGCTTCATTAACGAACATGTTAGTTGGTGTCATATTCAATACTAAATACCCACGTACAGACTCGTTGAAATCTTTAGCTGCAGTAAAAACAGAGCATGTATGTGGTACGACATCCAAATCCATTTGGGACGGTCGTAAAGGGGAAATGAACACATCTGCAGCCATTAATCCGCTTCGCATCTCTGCACTGTCACGGCCTGCACAATCGGCGATTACAAAGTCATAAGATTTTTCATGCTCTTTTAGCATGGCTTTGATGTTGCCGGACGCTCCAGTCACAGGCATATGAGGCAAGTTCTCTGGTCGATTGTTATACCAGGTCAGCACTGATTTTTGATCGTCGGCATCTACAATGAGAACTCGCTTTCCTAGTGCCATAAGATATGCAGCGATGGAAACTGCGAGCGTGCTTTTACCTACTCCACCTTTTTGACTACCAAGAACAATGATCATATTCCGCACACCTTTTTTGTTATCTTATTAAGATAATAGGATAACAAAAAATAATTTTCAATATGCTCTGGCGTTGACATTTTGCTATCATATTAACTTAATATGTTAATAATTTCATTTAGTTCAATGCGATGCGAACAAACACAAACAACTTACTATCTTAATAAGTTATTATGTTATCAAGATGCCATCTTGTTATCGTAATCACACTTTTGAGTGAAGGAGTAAATCAATGGACCTTGTGTGGAAAAAAAATCCAAGGGGAAGACTTGAAAGGAAACTGAATCTGGCAGAGAGAGAGGCATTGCTGCATGTTTTCAGCAACGGTCGAAAACCCGCTCAGGCTGATTTACGTATAGCAAATTATGTGCTTGAAGAAATGGACCGCCGTAAGTTGTGGTTAAAATGTGATTGCGTCGAAGATGACCCGAACATTGAAGGTCCTTTTAACTGCGAGGTTAACGTTGCCAGGTTACGCCACGTCAAGACGACAAGACAGCATGATGAACAGTGCCCTTTGTTCAGGCTAAAGAAAAATAAGGATGCTGACAACGCTATCAATGATGGAAAAACCAGCCCACTAAATCCGGTTGGCGGGAATGACTGGTTGCCTGACAAGAAGAAAGACACCAAAATCACCGCTGTGGAAGGGCAGGTAGTGCCCCGTAAGCGTCGACGCAAAACTCTTAAACCCATTCCGGCTCTTGGCCGAAAATTGCTGACTCTCATTCAGGCAGCGGGCCTGAACCAACTTGAACTAGTACCTGAATATAAAAGTCCGGGGTTAGTCGGTTCGGTCAATAGAATAAAAGAAGTTCTGGATGAACATACAATGGGCAATGGAACACAGCTTAATAAGCTGTTCTGTTGCGCGCCCTGGTTGTCCCTCGAACGGATTAACGACATGCTGACTCAGCTAGAAGTTTCACTGCAGACTGATAGCCGTGATAAGGAGGCATGTGTGTATATCATTGGTATTGCGACCGATGCCAATCGGGAAGAAGTAACCTTTAGCGTTCGGAGTAATACTTTTATCCATAGGCCTGAAGCCCGAGTCAGTATCAATGGAGAAAGCACCTACAACACTGGCAGTCGGGCCCCATACTGGGCAATTCTGGAATACCGCAGAGGTAGGGATGGCAGGGTTTACTGCCATGAGGGCTATGCGCATGCCGCGTATACACTTGATAATCCGGTTCCTGTAGATAGCAATAAACAGCGTGACACCCTTAAGGTAATAATAAACGCCAGCAGCTATGCAGGCCGCCAGGTAAATCATCCGGATGCGATCAGCCTAAGCAAGCCACTTTTCACGACAAAAAGCATTAAGAATGGGGTGGAAGAGGTCATTCATCCTGATTTCGTACTGAATGTGGTACCGAGCAAAGAAACAACAGTTACCACTTTCATCATTGAAACAATGGGCTATGAGTCCGGAGAATATCTCGAACGAAAACGCCAAATGCACAGTTGGATGGAACAGGAAGGCGTTCTTATAACCGATCCCCCAGGATGGCCGGGGCCTTCTGAAAAGTCCTTCAACAGGTATCTCCTTAAACATATTTTTGGGACAGGAAAAATGCGTGATTAAGGTTAAGCCGTGGAATTGCACTGAATGGAGGCATAAGCGGTTACCTTAAATGCAATATATGCGTCTTATGGGAAACAGGTCAACTTCACGGACACCCCGGACTATGGGAAACAGGTCAACTTTACGGACGGACTGGACTGTGGGAAACAGGTCAACTTCTCGAACGGCCTGGATTGTGGGAAACAGGTCAACTTCGCGGAGGGCCTGGACTGTGGGAAACAGGTCAACTTCTCGAACGGCCTGGATTGTGGGAAACAGGTCAACTTCGCGGAGGGCCTGGACTGTGGGAAAAAGGTCAACTTCGCGGACGGCCTGGATTGTGGGAAACAGGTCAACTTCGCGGACGGCCGTGACTGTGGGAATGAGGGCAACTTCACAGACATCCCGGAGTGTGGGGAAGAGGTCAACTTTATGGCCAGCCGGGAATGTGGGAAACAGGTCAACTTCGAGGGCAGCCGGGAATGTGGGAAACAGGTCAACTTCGAGGGCAGCCCCGAACTATGGGAAACAGGTCAAGTTTGGCATGCAATGTGGGAAATACAGCAAGTTTAGTATCCCCCCAAATGTAAGAAACAGACCAAGGGGGATATAGGATAAATTTCAGATTATTGTTTTTTATCAAGAAAATTAAACAGTAAACGACCATCTTCTTCGGTTGTATAACTTACCTTTAAGGGCGTCTTCTCATTAATTTTCTTCAGCGCAGGTTCCAGGAAGGTACGTTTCATTTCCGCAATATTGTTCTTCTGCGAGGTTGGAAGCATAAACCTTTCACTTAACCAGTCATGTGTGGTGATCCAGACACCCGTGCTCCGGAACTGACACAGGCTTTCATAAAGCCGGATGACACGAACACTATTGAGCTGGCCGCAGTCATACAGAGAATAAGTAGTGAACTGGGAGGTTAAGCCAACAAGGAATGGCATGACCTTGTAGTTAAACTCAATCTGCCAGGAACCCCGGCCTCTCTTCATTCCTGCTTCAGCAAGCCAAGGACGTTTAACTTCTTCAAACTCACCTTCTTTTGGATAGAAGGTAACCGTTGATTCGCCCAAAGCATTTACCCCAGCCTTTACATCACGACTGGCGACAGACGTAGCGACATTGAAGTATTTGACGTAATCGGAAACGCTAATTTTGAAGAGAGGTAATACGTCAGAATCATCATCCTGACTGTCGTTGAAATAGGCCTGCATAAGGCATAACCACAGCACACGTTTTGCCTGAAGAGGCAAGTAATATGCGGCTTCGGTCAATTCGTTAGATTGCTTTATACTGGCGCGTTTTTTAAACGTTTTAGTAGCTGGCAAGAGTGCTTGAGTATCCATTCCAAGGCCTATGGGTAAATTATTATTCACCCATAATGACAGTGAAAACAGAAATTGCAAGCTATCGCGTTTCTTATCCACCGGGAAAAAATGCAATTTATCCACAAGTGGATAATTGAGATCTAAACTTGACCTGTTTCCCATAGCTTGTTGATGCGTATCCCATAGCTTGTTGCTATGAAACCCACAGATACGTGATTAATTACCCATAATATGTTAACCAGTTGCCCATAATGAACTCCTCTCAGGGCGCGCTGCATGCGGCTTTCAGTCTCCCTAAAAGGAATAAAATAAAGAAAAAAGAATTAAAAAAGACTTTATAAAAATATGCCCGTGGATAAGTGGATAAAGCAGAGTGGGGTATCCATTTAACACCGAGCGTAAGCAGAATTTATCAGTGCAGTTCCCTGGTGCTTCCTCGCTCACTCGCGGGCTTCGCCCTGTCGTTCGACTGCGGCGAGCACTACTGGCTCTCTCTGAAAAGCGAAATTTAACTGATCCTCGCTATGGGGATATCTTTCCAGCGGGTGGTGTACGCAGGGGAGAGCATGTCGCGTTTCATTTGCCATGATGGCGCTATCCCTCGTCCGGCAAACCAGACCTGTCCCAGCCCGGAATGATTAATGCCATCGAGAACCTTCATCAGCTCAGCGCTGTGAGGACGTGGAGGACGTTCGTCGAACAGCTGCAGCTGCGAAACGCCGGAGCCGGTGAAGTCATTCAGCATCACACCGGCTTTGGCATACTGGTGCCCATCCTTCCAGATACGCTCCAGAGCCGTTGTGGCGGCCGCAATGATGTCCCGGGTGTCCTGAGTGGGGGTAAGCAGTTTCTCCGTGGCCACGTTGCCGTAGTAAGGCTCTTTAACGGCGAACGGAGACGTTTTGATGAATACGGAAATATGCCGGCAATACTGGCGCTCTTTACGCAGCTTTTCTGAGGCCCGCTCTGCGTACTGACAGACAGCCTGGCGGAGCGAATCGTATTCAGTGACCTTCTCGCCGAAGCTACGGCTGCAGACGATCTGCTGCTTTGTTGGCGGGGCTTCTTCAAGCGACATGCAGCTTTCCCCGTTCAGTTCGCGTACTGTTCGCTCGAGAACGACGGAGAAATTTTTGCGGATAAAGGCCGGGTTCGTCAGGGCCAGATCGAGCGCGGTTTTGATGCCCAGAACATTGAGCTTGCGTGCAATACGGTTTCCCACGCCCCAGATCTCTTCGACCGGCTGCAGTGAAAGCAGTTTCCGCGTTCGCTGTGGATTCCCCCGAGTCAGTGCGAGCACACCACGAAACTGTTTCCACTCTTTTGAAGCCCACTGGGCTGATTTTGCCAGGGTTTTCGTCGGCCCGGCACCCACGCCGATGGTCAGACGGGTACAGTCATACACGTGCTGGCGCAGCTGCCGGCCGAAGTCCTCCAGGTCCATGCAGTGCTCAACGCCGGTCAGGTCGAGGAACATCTCGTCAATCGAATACTGTTCCACCCTGGGGGCCAGCTCCTCCAGGCAGCTCATCACGCGTGCCGACATCGAGGCATAAAGTTCATAGTTGCTGGAGAATGCGTATATTTTTTCCGTGTAAGTCTCGTTTTTCATCTGAAACCACGGCGTGCCCATTTTGATCCAGGGCTTTGCCTCGGCACTTCTTGCGATTACGCAGCCATCGTTATTACTGAGCACCACAACTGGCTTTCCTTTCAAGTCCGGGCGGAAAACACGTTCACAGCTGGCATAAAAGCTGTTCACATCGGCCAGGGCAAACATCAGTACATCTCCCTCGGGCGGTGGATGATGTGCGTGACGACGCCAAAGATATCCAGATCGTCCGGGTCAGGATAAATCGGCGACCAGGAGGCGTTCATGGGCTGCAGCGTCAGTCGTGGCGTCAGCAGCAGCCGTTTAACCGTAAATTCCCCCTGCACGCTGGCCACAACAATATCGCCGTGCCGGGGCTTCTCGGCACTGTCCACAACCAGCAGATCGCCATTGTACAGGCTGCCGTCGGCCATGCTGTCTCCGCTTGCGCGAAGGTAGTAAGTCGCGCTTGGATGTCGTATGCAGTAATCATGGAGATCCAGGTCGGACTCGACATAGTCAGCTGCAGGGCTGGGAAAACCGCAGCTGGCCAGGTCTGCAAACAACGGACGGGCCTGTGGCGGGAGTGCTTTCCCGGTGCTGAAAAGCTGCAGTTTCATCTTTCCTCCTGACGTTCAAGTATACTGGTTATGCATACAGTATATTTAACAGCGTGAGGATAATCCAGATCACCTGCTCCATGAACAGGGTGAGTAACCTAAGCTACTCAAAATGTTCGTGAATATCATTTTGATTCACACATGTTGCTCATAATGAGAAATAAGACTTTTATTTTCCCATGTTGCTCTTATAATGTGTATCAAATTGAGTTTAATTGACGGAGCATAATGATGAATATTTACTGCGATGATGGTTCAACTAATGTTAAGCTGGCATGGTTTGAAGGAAACGAGCTGCAGACCCGAGTTTCTGCGAACTCCTTCCGGCATGGCTGGAAAGTGGCGGAATTCAGTGCGGCAACGTTCAACTATCAGGTGGGCACGCTGAAATACACCTGGGACAGCGTCAGCCGGGATGCCATCCCGACAACAAACGTGGAATATCAGTACGGTGATCTCAACTTGCTGGGCGTGCATCATGCGCTGCTGAACAGCGGACTTGATCCGCAGCCGGTGAGCCTGACCGTGACGCTCCCTTTGAGCGAGTATTATGACGGGGACTGCCAGCGGAACGAGGAGAATATCCAACGCAAACGGGAAAACCTGATGCGTGAGCTGGTTCTGAATAAGGGCAGGGCATTTACCGTAACGGACGTGAAGGTGATGCCGGAATCACTGCCGGCGGCGTTCTCCCGTCTCGCGGAGCTGAAACCCGGACCCGCTGAGACCACCCTGATTATCGATCTCGGCGGAACCACGCTCGATGCCGGCGTGATTGTCGGACAGTTTGATGATATCAGTGCGGTACACGGCAATCCGTCTGTCGGCGTGTCACAGGTCACCCGCGCAGCTGCAGGCGCGCTGCGGGCTGCAGACAGCGAAACCAGCGCGCTTATTGCTGACACGGTCATCCGCAACCGCAATGATCGTCAGTATCTGCAGCGTGTGATCAACGATGCCGGAAAAATTGACGATGTGCTGAACAAAATTACGGAGGCAATCACTTCCCTGGGGGCGCGTGTCACCAGTGAGCTGACGGCCTTCAGGAACGTTAACCGGGTATTCCTGGTCGGGGGAGGGGCATCCCTCATTGAAGAGGCTATCCGTCAGGCCTGGCCTGTGGCTCCTGACCGTATCGAGGTTATAGGCGATCCGCAGCTGGCGCTGGCCAGAGAGATTGCCCTTTATAATAAAGAGGACTAAACGTGCCGGACGGCCAGTATTCTTTCTATCTGCACAGCGACGATCGCACCGACATCGCGGCGATGGCGACCATCAGCTCCATCTCACAGCCCCTGCGCGGTGACTTCATCCGGACCGCCGCCACCGCCGGGGCGGTGATGTACCAGACGGATGCCCGTTTACCGGCGCTGATCCCGGTGTTCTTTGACGGGCATCTGAGCGCCATCCGGCTTTGTGCCGTGATGGCGCTGGTATCCGGCACCTGGTCTTCGCTCTCAGGACTTCCTGATGAGCCTGATGGTGGCGTGGCGGCTCTGGCCATGTCACCGGAGACGGAATACCAGCGCCGGCGTTACACCCTGACGCTTCAGGATGACCGGAGCAGTGAACGGGTTGAGCGTGTGCTGACGGGCGTGTCATCCCGCCTGCGTGGCGAGCTGCTGAGAAACCTGATTATCACCGGTCTGGCCCTGCATACGACCGCACCGGAGCTGCCGCGTCTGCTGGCCAGTATGCCGGTACCGCCCGGCACGGTCAGCGAGCTGCAGGTTCTGGTTCAGCAGATGGCCGGTACAGCTGGCGCGTGTAAGGCTGCAGTACCGGAGAAACCAGCAGAGCCTGCCGCACCGTTAACCGGTGACGCGACCAGGATAAAGAAAAATATGCGACGGGCATTCGGAGACTAGAACATGTCAGTGATTAAACAAAAGGCAGAGCAGTGCATTCATAACTTTCTGCGCGCCCGGAACGTGCCTGAATCTCAGTGGCCGGATCTGGTTAAAAAGACCGGGAGGGGAATGATACTGGCAGGCGTGGCCGTTGTGGTTCCCGGCGTTCTGGCTGATAACATCTCCCTGCCGGTGACTATCGCGATGCAGGTCTGTTACGCCTCACTGATCGGCCTCGGGGTTCTCCTGGCGTTTGACGAGAAAAAACCAAAGGGACGGGGATGAATATGAGCATAAACAGTATGCAGCTTGAAGAACTGACTGGAGATGAACGCACGCTGGTCGTTGTGGCGCTGCAGGCGCTGCACCGTGAGAGATTAACCGCATCAAATGCCGTCTTTACGGTCTGTAGTATGGCCGGAAAAGAGCAGCCGCCGGAAGATATATTTGGGCTGCGTGAAGTTCAGGATGCACTGAGACGTCTTGGTGCTGCCCCTGCGCGTTAGATCCGGCCCCGTACGCTTCAGAATTTAAAAACGGCAGGCTGATATCTTGTACCTGCCGTAAGACATGACCTCGTTTTAACCTCTGCCTCCTCCTGAATAAAAAGGAACTCGGTTCCCTTCGCCTTATTGCCGCCAGCCGGCGGCGTGTTCAACGCCGTGCCTTCACGCTAACCCGGCCGCTACGGTCGCAAGGGTTTACGTTGTCTCCGTCCTCACCCGTTCGCACCTTTCACGGTGCATTCAGCCCGTGAAAGGCTTGCGCTGCGGCTTGCGGCGTCGCCCCTGCGCCCTCCGCTTTCCGCCGGGTTTTTGTGGCGGCACGGCGCAACAGGGTGCCGGATGCTGAGGACACAACCATGTTCAGACTGACCTGTATTGAACTCGATAACGGCGAGTTTGCCGTCTATATCAATCACCATTATCTGTGGAGTGAGGATGCCTGCTCAGAGCGGCTTTCCCTGGGGGAGGTTCTGGAACAGCTCTCCATGCTTCCAGGCGTGGAATTACAGACCCTGCATGAACCCGTGCCGGAGGACGATGACTGGTGCTGGAACGACATCGCCGATCGCGTACTGCCGTCGCGTCGAGCATGTCGTGATGATGTGACGGTGGCTGGGCTCATCGCCAGGCTGAAGCAGTACCCACCTGATGCACTGTGTCTGGGAACGTTCTGGCTGGAAGATGATTTCCTGTCGCTCGATGGCAGTCTGTCAGAGGAGGAAATTGCAGAAGCCATGCGTATCTGCGACCACAGCCACGATGCAGGCATCGGTTTTAACTGGGACACGCTGCAGTTCGCTATCGACCACGTGAAGGGGCGCTGAAAAAAAGGACACCATCCGGGGAGGTGGTGTCCTGAAGCCATGCAATTCGTTAAGGATGTCGGTTCCCTCCGTCTTATTGCCGCCAGCTGGCGGCGTGTTCAACGCCGTGCCTTCACGCTAACCCGGCCGCTGCGGTCGCAAGGGTTCACGTTGTCTCCGTCCTCACCCGTTCGCACCTTTCACGGTGCATTCAGCCCGTAAAAGGCTTGCGCTGCGGCTTGCGGCGTCGCCCCTGCGCCCTCCGCTTTCCGCCGGGTTTTTGTGGCGGCACGGCGCAACAGGGTGCCGCATATCAGAGAGGAGTGTGTCTATGTCCCGTTTTATTCTGGGTGACTGCGTGCAGGTGATGTCCCTTTTTCCGGCGCTTGCCGTTGATTTTATTCTTACCGATCCGCCGTATCTGGTTGGCTATAAAGACCGTACCGGCCGCACCCTGGCCGGGGACAACTCTGCCGAATGGCTCCAGCCCGCATGTCATGAAATGTACCGCGTGCTGAAAAACGACAGCCTTATGGTGAGCTTCTATGCCTGGAACCGCGCGGATCTGTTTCTGAATGCGTGGAAAGCGGCCGGCTTCCGGGTGGTTGGCCATATCGTCTTTACCAAGAGCTACGCCTCAAAATCGACGTTCGTGGGTTACACCCATGAGAGCGCTTACCTGCTGGCGAAGGGGAGGCCGCAAACCCCGGACCGTCCCATCCCGGACGTGATCCCCTGGAAATACACGGGCAACAGACACCATCCGACGGAGAAGCCGGTGCAGAGCCTGCGACCGCTGATCGAATCGCTCACGCGTCCGGGGGCCATTGTCCTTGACCCGTTCGCCGGCAGCGGCTCCACCTGCGTGGCCGCCGCCGAAGCCAGCCGCCGCTATATTGGGATCGAGATGCTTGAGCAGTACCACGCCGCCGGCGTCCGCCGTCTGGCACAGGTTGAACGGGCGAGAAGGATGCCGGCGGCCAATGACGGTGCGTTTTACCCCGACTGGCCGGAGGCAGCATGAATTACCCGGGTCTTGAACACCTGCGCGCGGACGTGGCCGTGCTCAGCAATGCAATGTGTGATGTGCGGATGCTGCTGAACCGCCTCGAATCGCAGCACCGGCACGACGCGGCAACGCTTACTGAACGTATGGCAGCGCAGACTCTGCACCGGATCAACACCCTGCTTCTGGAAGCCTACCGCGAAGCCCTGGTGCTGGACGAGACTTTTCAGGACTGACTGACCCTGCCGGGCTGAGGCCCGGCCTGTAACCCCTTACAAGAGAGAAAAAACAATGTACGGAACTCGCGAAGAACTTTGTGAAGATCTTGAAAACATGTTCACGCCTGACGAACTCCTGGTCCTGCTGGTCTGGACGGAAGAGGGGATTAGCGTGGCCTGCCGTGAAGCCCAGCCAGAACCGGACGGGGCTGAAATCCGGAATGTGATGAAGGCGCTCGGCGAAATGAAAATGACGCAATACCGTCAGCAGGGGGTAAATAATCTGACCATTAGCGACCTTCTGAACCGTCAGCGCGAAGCGGAAAACCGTCAGGTGAGCGTTCCGGCGGTACTCCTCTCCCGCGTCCTGCGTAACTATGAATGCGAGCTGGAAAACCGGATCGGTATGGCCTGGGAAGCCGGGCGGCAGGAGCCTGAATCTGTCAGGGATGAGCTGAATAACGTTCGCGCCCTACAGGAGGCGCTGGCCGCCTGAGAGAACGCCGGGGTAACGCCCCGGCAACCGGTGGCCATCCACTGCGAATAAGGATGTCAGTGCCTTCCGCTTTTATCCGCCGCCGCCCTCCGGGCCACGTCGGGGCAATGAAACTCCCCTGAAGCTCCGTGCGGTGACGGCATGCGCCGTGACTTCACGGTAGCCCGGCCGCATCGGCCACAAGGGTTCGCTGACGCCTCCGTCCTCACCCGTTCGCACCCTTCACGGTGCATTCAGCCCGTGAAGGCTTTGCGCTGCGGCTTGCGGCGTCGCCCCTGTGTCCTCCGCTTTTCGCCGGTCTGTCGTGTCGTCACGGCGATGCCGGAACCGAGAATATGTTAACCGTGGAGGATCTATGAACCAGACCGTGACCTGTGATGCTGTTCGTCTTGAGGGTGCGCAGCGCCTGACTTTCCTGCCTGATTTGTTTGGCGGCGATTTTATGACGTCCGAGGCATCCGTGTACGCCTACGCCCAGCGTTATTGCCCTGAGTATCAGGGGGGATTCTGGCAGTTTTACCGGCTGCCGGAAGGCGGCGGATATATGGCGCCTGACGTGGTGAGCCTGACCCTGTGCAATCGGGAAAACTGGTTTGAGCAGACTGTCAGCGGGGAAGTGGCGGGGATCATCCTCACGGCGCTGGTACTGAATCACCGGAGCTGGCACCACAGCAACCATGACCACGAGGAACTGTGCCGCCACTTCTGCCGCCGTTATGAGCAGCTTATGGCATTTGCTGATACCCATCCGGAAAGCGCCACCATCTGGCGTGCCCTTGACTGACTGACCGTGGGCGGCGATGCCGCCCGATTAAAGGAGAAAAACATGATTGGTACAGCAAGAGAAATTGCCCTTGAAATGTTCAGATGTGCCGACCTCGATGCCGAGAAGTACGTTTTCGCCAGCTGGGACAGCAATGATATCCGAAGCATTTGTGTGGACTGGGATCTGAGCAGTGCCGAGATCGAAACGATTATGGAAAGGTTAAGTACCACGCTGGATTACGGCGGCTGTGTCTCTCTCATTCATGGCATTGTGGAGGAAATGATTGAGGAGAAGCGAGAACACCGCACAGTGACCATCCCTGCAACCTCACTTGAAATGGTCATGTAACTTGCAGGAAGGGAAATGCAGCGTATCGCCGTATGCGCGGAGGATGGCGGCGGATCAGCAGAAGAAACCCTGAAAGAAGAAAACGACGTCATGATGCGCCTGCGTGCTGCGCTTGAGGCCTGACAGAGAAGCCGGAGGCGTTGCCTCCGGAAACTGAAAAAAGGAGAACACTATGCAACTGTCACCGGAAACCCGCAGTATCCTGCGCCAGTATAAAACGCTCATCAACGAGCGACGTCGTGAATCCGGACTCAGCCCCGTAACCACAGCGAAAGTGCTGGATGAGATCTGCGAATCGGCTACCCGCCAGTGCGCCGTCTATCTTTGCGGCCACTTCATTCTCCAGGGCGGCCAGGGGGATGGACAATAAATGATCCGGGCGGGGCATATGCGCCGCCTGTTCGTGCGCGAAAACCCTGTCATCCCTTCGGGCTGACGGGCGGCAAGGCCAGCGCCTGCGGCGCTGCCCCCTCCCGCCTTGATGTAAGCCCGGGTAGATGCAGATAAAAGCCATTGTGAGGGCAAATTGTCACGGATACGGTCCTGCGTGGCGTGGCGTGGCGTGGCGTGGCGTGGCGTGGCGTGGCGTGGCGTGGCGTGGCGTGGCGTGGCGTGGCGTGGCGTGGCGTGGCGTGGCGTGGCGTTGTCGCCAGCTCTGAAACCCGATCAGCAAATCCTCTGAAAACACCTGAATCCCTCTTCTGGCCCCCTTCGGCTCCCGGCCAGCGTTGCTGTCCGGTCGTCGAGCCCCACTCCGCCAGGGCGGCCGCTGCGCACCCGCCAGGCTCCGCCGAACCCCTGCGGGTTTCGGACCATACGGCTAGGGTCTGATGGCAAAGGTCAAAGGCTGCGGCTTCTCCGGCCGTGCCGTCCGGAACGCCTTCACCGCGCCGGCTGATGCCGTCGCTTTAATGGCGCCACGCCGTTCCGACGTGTCGGGTGTGTGCATCCTGTTCCCCCGGTGAAGCCTCCCCGTGAGCCCTCACGCGGAGGGCTTGTCGTAGCACCGTCGGGTCGTCATCCAAGGGGTGAAATGCACTCCGCCAAAACTTTTTGCGTGCCGCAAAAACTTTAGTCTCCGCCCCTTTCCTTCCTCCCTTCGCCGTTGCTCCTTTGCCCTTTGCCGCGAGAGAACTCACCAGGGAGATGGCCAGCCATCACCACAGGAGAAAACCAGGATGCACACACAAAACGTCAACGTCAAAACCGCCGCTCCCGAATCTTCCAGGAAGATGGGGGAAGAACAAAACCCTGTTTCTGTCGCACGGGAGTGGGGGGCTCAGGCCACTGCGCTGAAAGCGGATGTCACCGTCACCCTGTCCGATGTGTCCCGATACGGCGACGTGCAGGTGGAGATCCGCACCAACGGAACGCTTAACTGGCGCGCCTGGTCGTTTGAACCGGATTTTCTTTTTGAACTGAAGCGCAACCTGCAATACGTGCAGATGTAACCGGAGGCCGGACGTCCGGCCTTAACCCAGAGAAGGAGGAACCATGCAGAACCTTAACACCCGCCAGACGACCAGAAAGGTCGGGCAGAGCACCGAAATCGTGAAGCTGCTCCGTATTCAGGCCAGCGACACTCACGTGGTCGAGTTTGACAACGTGGACACCCGTTTTAACGACTGCAACAACTGGCAGGTGATGGCAGGAGGCAAACGTGTCCTGTTCAGCAACCGCATGTATGAGCGTTTTTCAGATGTGAAATCGGGGATCGTGGCAACGATCAACGTGTGTGAAAACAGCGGCAGCGTAACGGATAAAGCGATGCTGGAAGGGGCAAAAGTCATGATGCAGGTTCTGGATGGCTATCCGTCCTTTGCGGCACTGGCAGCACACCCGAAACGCATTACCGGTTAACCGAGTGCCGTGACCGGAAGGCAATCCGGCCACGGCTAACCACAACTATCACTGAGAGGTAAAAATCATGGTCGCCACTAATACTACGGCAAAAAAACCAGCCAGGACCACCCGCCAGACAAAATCTGCGGAAAAAATCGCGCAGTCTACCGAGCAGAAGCTCGTCCAGCTGCTCGCTGATACGCCCGTGCAAATTTTCCCGTACTCCCGCCTGTCACGCACTGACTTAAACACGCGCATCATTCCGCATACCGATCAGGAAGTGGAAGAGATGGCAGACAGCATTCAGGCAATGGGCATCCTGCAAAACCTGATCGGTGCAGAACTGCCGGACGGTACGATCGGTATTGTCGGCGGGGAAGGTCGCCGCAGGGGCACAGGCATTCTGGTGATGCGCGGTGTGCTCGATGCAGACACGCCGTTTGTTCCGGTGAAAGTCCTGCCCGTGGAGATGGCGGTGGCGGCCTCGATGATCGAGAACGGTCGACGTAAAAACATGCATCCCGCCGAGCAGATTATCGGTTTTCGTACACTTCAGCAGGAAGGTAAAACAGCCTCTCAGATTGGCGCACTGATGGGTTATCACCCGCGCCACGTTCAGCGCTGCCTGAAGCTGGCGAATCTTGCCCCCTCCCTGCTGGATGCGCTGGCGCGGGATGAAATCTCCCTTGAACAGTGTGAAGCCCTGACCCTTGCTGACACCCATGAGCGTCAGGAGCAGGTCTGGAAAGAGGCTGTTGAACAGTGGCGCGATCCTGCCGTACAGACCCTGCGCAAAATGGTGACCGACGACAAGATGGCTATCAGTCACCCGATGTTTGAGTATGTGGGCGAGGAAGCCTATACCGCCGCTGGCGGTACGCTGAACGCCGATCTGTTCAGCGACAGGGACAGCACCTTTGCCGATGCGGCGCTGGTGAAATCTTTGCTGGCTGGCAAGCTCACCGTACTCGCCGCCCGAGTTAAGCAGGAGCAGGGCTGGGGCTGGGCTGAGTACCGTATGACGGAACTGCGCGCCAGCGGTGAGGACGGTGAACTGTACCGTTTTGCCATGCCGAAAGCTGTCCTGACGGAAGAAGAACAGAAGCGTGTCAGTGAGCTGGAAGAACAAATGGAAGCCACTGAAACCTACGATGACGACTACGAACTTCAGCAGCAGATAGATGACATTTACTGCGAGGCGCAGTACCGCGAAGCCACGCCGGAATTTCGAGCAGCGCACGGTATCTGGGTGTCATGGGATGGCGACAGTTTTCAGGTTCAGCCTGGTATCCGCAGGCTGACCGACGAAGATCGGGCCGACGAAGAACAGGCGCGTCAGGAACGTGAAAACAACGTAATAAGACACACCACACCTGAAATACCTGCTGACGCCTATCCGGCAACGCTGGTTAAGGCCATGTCTGCGGAGCGCACTCTCGCCGTTCAGGCGGAACTGGCGGGTCGCCCCGACGTATCGGTGGCGCTGCTGACGTGGACACTGTGTCTCAGTATGTTTGACCGCAGCTACGGAAAGCGCAGCGAACCGCTGAAAGCTTATGTGACCTCGAATCAGTATCACCTTGCATCACTGGCTCCATCCGGTGACGAAGGGAAGGCGCTGACGGCGCTTAAAGCACAGAAAGAGGCGCTTCAGGCAACGCTGCCCGAAAACTGGCATCTCGATTTCACCTGGCTGCTGTCATGGTCAGTAGAGCAGGTGAACATCCTGCTGGGATTCTGTGCAGCGCACGGTATCAACGGCATTCAGGAACGCCTGTATAACCGCACGGCCACCAGTGAACTGGACGGGCTGGAAGCGGCGCTGGACTTTGACCTGCGCAAGTGGTGGCAACCGGGTGCAGAGAGCTACTTCGGCAAGCTCACCATCGCCCAGATCGGCAAAGCCTACGAAGAAGCCGGACTGAGTGCCCGCGCCGGAGAGATTGTGAAGCTCAAGCGCCGCGATGCGGCGAAGGCCGCCGAACAGGATCTGAATGCTCAGGGCTGGCTGCCTGACTGGATGGTGCGCCCTGCGCCAGCCGCTGAGGCAGAAGAAGCCACTGAATCCGACGCTGATACCACTGACCACGCTGCTTAATACCGGAGGCCGCCGCCTTCGGGCGGCGGGAACAGACATGACCATGCAATATGACCTGAACCGAATCAACACCCTGACCGCCTCCGACCTGGAGTTTATCCGTCAGCAGGGCGAGGACGCGCGCCGCGCCCTCAGCGATGCCGTGACCGGCCTCCTGTCGACACCTGAAGGATGGCGCGTCTGCGCCGAATACCGCAGCGAGTTCGGCGGCTTCTTTCCCGTCCAGTGCCGCTTCAGCGCGGACGGTAGTGATGACTGGCATCTGTGCGTGTGCAGCCCCGGCGAAGTCTCGCCGTACTGGATTCTGGTGCTGCTCTCCTCCGGCGGGGAAGTGGTGCGTACCCTTTACCAGAGTGACACGCTCCAGCCCGACCGGATCAGCCAACTGATCGCGCAGCTGGCAGGTATGCGCCGCTTTAACTGCACTGCCAGCACCGTGGCGAACCTGATGAGCGGGGAGGTGACAGCATGATCCCGTCCTCACACGCGCTCGTTTCCCTGAAGCCAGCCCGTCAGGCCGCAATACAGGCTATCAGCCATGTTGAGTCTGCCCGCGAACGCGGTGCACGGCTGCCCGCCATGCCGTATGTGCGTACCTTTCTTCGCCTTCTCACGGGCAGCGGACGCCTCAACGCCACGGTGGCCAATAAAATACCTGGCCTGCACTGGGTGCCAAATAACCGTCATTCGAACCTGAAACAGGTCGAGGAGGCACTTAACACGATGATTGCCACCAGTGGCGAAACCTGCCCGCTGCCGCTCACGATTGACGTACAGGCCGAACTGTTTCCTGAAGTCATGCACACCCGCACGGGGCGACGGCTGCACAGGTCCGGCATTAAGACCACGCGCGAACTTCGCCGTCAGTCTCGTGAGTATGAACAGCGCTGGAAACTGCGCCAGAACCTGCTGGAGCAGGCGAAAATCGACCTGAATTTTCAGTCTCCGCAAACCGTCTGCACCTGGTACACCCGGTGGAGCGATGAGTTTGACGCGGCAGAGCTTGCCGAACCGTTCTGGCGCTGGCAGTCGCGGTTCGCGTCGCTGAAGGAACTTGACTGGCTTCGCATCAGCGGCGAGCCGCTGTATGCAGTGATGTACGAAATCCCGTTTATCGTGCGGGAGACTCCAGAGCCTGTCCGTACTGCTGAGCGCTGGCAGGTACCGAACAAGCTGCGATACCAGCAGGGGGGCGAATGAGAAATAATCCCTGCAAGACGGAGCTGAAAGTCGCCCGTAGCCAGCGTAACAAGCTCCGTACCATGTCTGCAAAGCTGAAAGAGATGTGCTGCGAGTGGGACGGACTCAGTGGCTGGCTGGAAACCGAAAGCGAGCAGCTGGCTGAGAGGATAGACAGGCATCTTGAGGCGCTCGAAGACCAGATCCGCGAGTGGTCAGAAGGTACGGATAACCGGGAGGGATATTGAGCATTATCAGCCGAAGGTTCGATAAAAAAGAGACAGGAACTGTGTTCCGGCATGCTGAAAGCGGGAAGATCCTGTACCGTCTTGATGCCCGGCTGGAGCGGGATGACTGGGAAACATTGCAGTCGATGATCAGCCTTGTCTATAACGCCGGCGTGGCCGCCGGAAGCGAACAGCGAGCCGCTGAAATTCGTGAGGCTCTGGAATATTCAGGAACTGGATGACGCGGGAAAATGATGAGGATTTATACAGTTTTCAGACTGTTATTCCTGGGCAGATGATCGACAACGGGATATAATGGCGATGGCGCTTGAGGCTTTTTTCCTCATGACGTGAAGGTGGTTTGTTGCCGTGTTGTGTGGCAGAAAGCAGAAAGCCCCGTAGTTAATTTTCATTAACCCATGCACTGCACCCATTTAGTTGGACTCTCAAATTGGAGAGTCCCATGTCCGGACGTAAATACACCTTTCAACAGCGCCTCGAAGTGGTTATGCACTATTTCACTACAGATGATGGCTACCGCTTAACATCCGCTCGCTTTAACGTCCCCAGAACCCAGGTAAGATTATGGGTTGCAGCCTATGATGCTTATGGAGAAGAAGGTCTGAAGCCCAGGGATAAAGGCGTATCAATTGATCCCGATATCAGAGTCGAAGCCGTGAAGGCGGTACTGACGGGGAAGATTTCCCAGACGCAGGCTGCTGCGAAATTTAACGTCGCGGGTTCGGCCTCTGTTGGGAAGTGGATTAAGGTGTTCAGCGAACATGGAGAGGAAGGGCTTCGTTCTCTCCGTGTAGGCAAAAAAAGGGCACTTCATATGATTGATGATCCTGTTGAATTTGAGACAGCACTGGAGCGTTCGAAAGATAAACGTATTCAGGAGCTTGAACAAAAAGTCCGCCGACTGGAATTGCAGATACTTTATTTAAAAAAGTTGAAAGCCTTAGTTCGGTAAGGGATAAGGTCAGAATTATCGACGAACTGAGGCAGCACTATCCGTTCGATCAGCTTTTGCGGATAGCTCAGATACCCAGGAGTACGTTTTACTATCATCTGAAAGCACTCCGCTCCCCGGGAAAATACGATGAAGTGAAATGCAGAATCAAAGAGATCTATGATGAGAACCTGGGCCGCTATGGTTATCGGCGGGTAGCACTGGCGCTCAGAAGAGAGGGAGGAGCGTTGAACCACAAAGTGGTTCAACGCCTGATGAATGCACTTCATCTCAAAGCTGCAATAAGAGTTAAGCGCTACAGTTCCTGGCGGGGTGAACATGGGCGTGCTGCTGACAATATCCTGCAACGAAACTTCAAAGCCAGGCGGCCTAATGAAAAATGGGTCACCGATGTCACTGAATTCGCTGTCAGTGGCCGCAAACTCTACCTTTCACCCATTATTGATCTCTTCAATAACGAAGTGATTTCCTACAGTATTTCAGAGCGTCCAACCATGCCTATGATCGATGACATGCTCATTAAGGCCTTTGCCAGGCTTGATGCAGGTATCAATCCTGTTCTTCATTCCGATCAGGGCTGGCAATACCGTCATCGATGGTACCAGTATCAGTTACGGGAGTTTGGCATCATCCAAAGTATGTCCCGCAAAGGCAACTGCCTCGATAATGCCTGTGCAGAATGCTTTTTCGGGACGTTAAAATCAGAATGTTTTTACACCAGTAAATTTAAGGATATTGATGAACTTAAGCTAGCTATTGAGGATTACATACGATACTACAATACCCGGCGAATTAGCCTTAAATTTAACGGACTCAGCCCGGTTGAATACCGCCTAAAGAGCTATCCAGGCAGAAATTAACAAGCTCTGTACTGGGATGCTGTCAGGAAACCGGAACGTCGTTGGACAGGCTCACGCAAGGGTCTGCTATGAGCGATAAGCAGACATTTATTTATGGAGCTTCAGTGTGAGCACCCTTATCAGTTCACGGATTCCGCCTGTGCTACAAACAAACTTCGATTGATGAATTGAATTAACAGAAGCTTTTAGTCTGTCTCATCACATATTGTTTTTTGTCGACAAAACTTAGGGTTGATTTGCACCTCAACCATAAGGACGAAGTATGTCAGCTAAAAAACGTATAGCCATTACCGGTGCTTCAGGGAAAATTGGCAGGGTTACAGTCGAGTGGCTCGAGAAAGCGGGTTATGAATTGTTTCTCATCGATAAAAAAGCCCCCTTAACCGATGCCCATCCAGCGATGATCGCGGATTTAGAGAATTTTGGTGCAACGCTCGATGCACTTTCCTCCGTAGGGGAAGATGTTTATTCACGGCCTGAAACTGCAGCCTTTGATGCCGTGGTTCACCTTGCCAGTATTCCTCACCCCCGGATGATCCCTGATTCTGACGAGTTCAGAAATAATATGCTGGCCACCTTCAACGTGTTTGAGGCATCCAGGCGCCTGGGGATTAAAAATATCATCTGGTCATCGAGCGAAGTCCCTACTGGCGTGCCTTACGACCAGTGGGATGCCCCCTATGTTCCGGTGGATGAGCACTACCCGGCCCGGGCGATCAGCATTTATGCGCTGACTAAAGTGCTGGGGGAAGAGATGGCCCGTCAGTTCTGCCTTAATAACGCAGACATGCGCATTACCTGTCTGCGGCTTTCTAATGTTATGGCGCAGGAAGAATACGCGCAGTTTGAAAGCTGGCAGAACGATCCTGCCATAAGGCAATGGAATATGTGGACTTATGTTGACGTCCGGGATGTTGCCCAGGCGATTGAAAAAGCTGTCGAATATGATGTCAGGGGTAAAGATGAGTTCTTTATTACCAGCGATGTGACCTGCATGCGAACCCCCACACAGGAACTTCTGGACCGCTACTATCCAGATGTTGAACAGCGTAAAAATTTTGCAGGTAATGAGTCAGCACTCAGCAGCGAAAAGGCAATGCGCGTCCTGGGATATCGCCCGGCGCACCGCTGGACCGATAGCATGTGATGCTCACGCTCCCACCTTTGCTACCGGCCTGCACATGGCCGGTTACCCCCTTTAACCGGAGAATCATATGAGTGAGAAAAAACTGGCTCTGATTACTGGCTCGAGCAACGGTATCGGCCTTGCACTTGCTGAAGAATTTGCAGCTAACGGATACGATCTTGTCATCGTCGCCAGGGATGAAAAAAAACTTTCAGCCACGGGTGAAAACCTGCAAAAACGTTTTTCAGTTAACGTACACGCGTTCAGCGCTGACCTGAGTGAGTATGACCAGATAACAGACCTGCAGGCCAGAATGGATGATGTCGGTTTAGCCCCTAATGCACTGGTCATCAACGCCGGCCAGGGACTCGGCGGCGCGTTTATCGACGGTACCGATCTTGAAAAAGAGCTTAGATTAATCCGGCTCAACGTTGATGCTGTTGTACATCTTTCTAAAATATTTATCCCGCGGCTCGTTGAGCAGGGTAACGGGCACGTTCTTATCACATCGTCGCTTTCCGGCTCGGCGCCAATAC